>DASUSF010000310.1:0-14745 GCA_036375275.1 Geminicoccaceae bacterium
GTCGATCATCACCAAATCGGGCCACTGACCGCCTTGCCGCTCCGGGTCCTCGCGTTGCAACCGTGCGAAGCGCCGGTCCAGCACCTCGCGCATCATGGCGTAGTCGTCGCCCGGCGTGAGCTCGGCGCCCTTGATCCCGAACTTCCGGTACTGCGACTTGTCCAGGCCGTCCGGGCCCGAGACGATGAACGCGCCGAGGGCGTCGGTGCCCATGATGTGGCTGTTGTCGTAGACCTCGATCCGCCGCGGCGGCTCGCCGAGATCGAGCCGCTCGGCGAGGTCCTTGAGCAGGCGCGCCTGCGAGCCGCTCTCCGCGAGCTTCCTCGCCAGCGCCTGGCGGGCGTTGGTCAGGGCATGGTCGACCAGCGGCCGGCGCGCGCCGCGCTGCGGCCGGATCAGCCGGACCTTCCGCCCGGCCCGGACCGAGAGCGCCTCCGCGATCAGGTCCCTGGACGCGGGCTCGTGGCTCAGGAGGATGCACTTCGGCGGGTCCCGCTCGGCGTAGAACTGGCCGAGGAACGCTTCCATGATGTCCGCCGGCTCCCGATCCTGCACGTGGGTCGGATAGTAGGCGCGGTTGCCGTAGTTCCGCCCCGCCCGATAGAAGAACACCTGGACGCAGACCTGCCCTCCGTCCGCGGCGAGCGCCACCACGTCGGCATCGTCGACCGCCTGGGTGTTGATCCCCTGGCGCGAGGTGATGTGGGCGAGCGCCTTGAGCCGGTCGCGGAGCGCCGCGGCGTGCTCGAAGTCGAGCCGCTCGGCCGCCCCCGCCATGTCCGCCTGCAGGTTCTCGCGCACCGCGACGCTCCGCCCGGCCAGGAACTCCTTCGCCTGATCGACCAGCACGGCGTACTCCGTGGCGCCGATCCGCCCCACGCACGGCGCGCTGCAGCGCTTGATCTGGTACTGCAGGCAGGGCCGGGTGCGGTTGTTGAAGATGCTGTCCGGGCAGGAGCGGAGCGGGAAGGCCCGGAGCAGCGCGTTCAGGGTCTCGTTGACCGATCCCGACGACGCGAACGGGCCGAAGTAGTCCGCCGACCTCCGCTTCGCGCCGCGATGCCGGCCGATCCGCGGGAACGGCTCCTCGCCGGTGATCTTGCCGACGTAGATGTAGGGGAACGACTTGTCGTCCCGCAGCACGATGTTGAACGGCGGGCGGTGCCGCTTGATCAGGTTGCACTCGAGCAGCAGCGCCTCGACGTCGCTCCCGGTGGTGACGATCTCGAGGCCCCGGGTCAGCGCCACCATGCGCCGGAGCCGGGCCGGCATGCTGTTGAGCTTGGCGTAGGCGGGGACGCGCTTCCTCAGCGACTTGGCCTTGCCGACGTAGAGCACCTCGCCCTTGCCGTCGATCATGCGGTAGACGCCCGGCGCGTTGGGCAGCCTCGGGACGTGGCTCTGAATCAGCGCCGCGCCGGTGAGCGACGCGGACGGCGCCGGGTCGGCCTCGGCACCGAGCGGCACGCCGCTCTCGGGCGGCGCGCGACGGTCGTCGCGGGCGGTCGAGGGACTCATGGAACGTCGGCCTGCACTCCCGCTTATCTGGCCGCCGGGAGCCCGACCGTCAACGGCCGGCGCACCCGGCCCACCCCGGGGCGCGGGTGCCGGGCGGCGCTGCGGACAAAAAAGCGGCCCCGGACGGTGCCGGGGCCGGAAGTCAGGTTCGGCAAGGGAAACATGGGAAGGCGGACCGCCTTCCCGACGGCTCCTCAGACCCCCGCCGTCCGGGGGCGGGCCTCGACCCGGGACCGGGCCTCGGCCTGGACGTCGCGCGGCACGCCAGCCGGCCCCGCGGGTCCTCGATCCGGTGCCGCCAGGACCGGCCTCGCCCCGAGCCCCAGCGCCTGGTCCTCCACCTCCGATCCCGCGGTGAGCGCCGCGGCGCTCGTCGCCAGCAGGGCCAGAAGGCCGGTCAACATCAGGCGGTTCATGGTCGGGCTCCAGCCGTTCCGTCCGCGTCCATCTCGATCCTCACCTTGATATGCGCTCGAGGTTTCCGCTCGACGTCGCGGTTGCGGCCGTCCGGTTTCAGTTGTTTCGCGCGCCGAGCGACTCGTGGTCGGGAGCCCGACGATCCGCCTGCCGGACCAGGACGATGGAGACGTTGTCGTCGCCGCCGGCGTCCATGGCGGCCTCGAACAGCCTCCGGACGCTCGCCTCGTCGTCGTCGGCGAGCGCGGCCGCGATCGCGTCCGGCGGCACGAGGTCGGTCAGCCCGTCGCTCGCGATCAGCCAAGCCTCGCGCGCGTCCGCCGGCTCGTCCAGGACGTGGACGTCGAGCGGCAGGTGCTCCGAACCGCCGAGGACCTGCGTGATCAGCGAGCTGGTCATGGCGGCGGTCCGGCCGTCGGCGCGCTTCGGCCCCGGCGTGTCGTCGGTCGAGAGCTGCTCGAGCCGGCCCTGCCCGATGCCGTACACCCGGCTGTCGCCGACGTTGAAGACGATCGCCCGCGCGGCGGTGATGACGAGCCCGGCGACGGTCGTGCCCATGCCGCGGCGCGCGGGCTGCTCGCCCATGAGCACGAACAGCTCGGCGTTGGCGTCCTCGACCGCGCGGGCGATGGCTTCCGGACCGCCGAGCTCCGGCCGGCGCGCGACCAGATGCTCGACCACCGCCCGGCTCGCGACCTCGCCCGCGGCATGGCCGCCCATGCCGTCGCAGACCAGGCAGAGCGCCGGCACCTCGTCGAGGGTCAGCCGCTCCGGCGTGTTCATCGGCTCGCTCCGGACCCAGCCCCCGACGGCGATCGTGTCCTCGTTGCCGGCGCGCACCGCGCCGACGTGGGTCAGGACGGTCGCCCGGGCCGGCATCGCCTCAGCCTTCGGCCATCGCGAACAGCGACGCGTTGCCGCCCGCCGCCGCGGTGTTGATGCTGAGCGAGCGCTCGTGGACGAAGCGGTGGAGGTAGTAGGGCCCACCGGCGAGCGGGTTGCCGGCGCCGTCCGGGGCCCGCTCGAGGAACGGCACGAGCGGCAGGATGGCGCCATCGCGCGCGGCGAGCGCCCGGAACACCGCCCGGGCGCCGGCGGTCGGTCCGGCCCAGGCCACGCCACCGAGCCGCGGGTCGGCCAGGAGGTCGTGGAGGTCGGCGCCGCCGCCTTCCCCGATCGCCGCCAGCGCCGGCTCCGGCACCCCCGCCTCGTGCAGCGCGTCGGCCAGCCTGGCAGCGACCTTCGGGGCATGGTGCCAGAGCAGCACCGCGTTGCCGGCGGCGAGCGCCGCGCCGGCCTGCGCGGCCATGGCGGCGAAGCCGCTGCCTTCGGCGCCGAGGCAGGCGATCACGCCCCGGGGCGCGTGGCTCAGCTCGTTCCGCTCGCCGGTCGGGCCGGGCAGCGGCGTCGGCGCCGCGAGGTCGGAGCGCGCCTGCGCCGCGAAGACGTGCAGGTAGTCGACGGCGCGCATGAGCCCGTCCGCCCCTTCAGGGTCGAGGCCGGCGAGATCGACCGACGCCCATTCCAGGCGCTCGGCCGCCGCCTCGAGCGCCGCCGCGCGCTGCCCGGCCGGCGTCGCCGACCAGATCGCGAGACCCTCCGCCGCGGCCTCCAGGGCACGGTCCAGCGCGGCGCGGTCGATCTTCCACCGGTCGAGGGCGGCGGCAGCGCCGTCGCCCGCCGCCGGCGCACGAACCTCGTCCGCAGCCTCGGCCCGCTGGGTCGCGAACCGGCGGATGTACTGCGGGCCGCCTGCCTTGGGGCCCGTCCCGGACAGACCTTCGCCGCCGAACGGCTGAACCCCGACCACCGCGCCGATCTGGTTGCGGTTGACGTAAGTGTTGCCGACGTGGATGCGGGAAAAGATCTCCTCGTGGACGTCGTCGATCCGGCTGTGGATGCCGTGCGTCAGGCCGTAGCCGGTGGCGTTGATCGCCTCGATCACCTCGCCGCGGCGGTCGCCGGCATAGCGGATAACGTGCAGGACCGGGCCGAACACCTCCCGCTGCAGGCGCGAGAGCCGGTCGATCTCGAACGCCGCGGGGCCGACGAAGGTGCCGTGGTCGGTCCGCCGGCCCGGCCTGATCTGCCTCAGCAGCCGGCCGTCGGTGCGCATCCGCCGGATGTGGGCGTTGAGCATCGCCTCCGCTTCCTCGTCGATCACCGGTCCGATGTCGGTGGACAGCAGCGCGGGGTCGCTCACCACGAGCTCGTCCATCGCGCCGACCAGCATCTCCAGCATCCGCTCGGCCACGTCCTCCTGCAGGAACAGGACCCGCAGCGCCGAGCAGCGCTGCCCGGCGCTCTGGAAGGACGACATGATCACGTCCTGGACCACCTGCTCCGGCAGGGCCGACGAATCCACGATCATCGCGTTCTGGCCGCCGGTCTCGGCGATCAGGGGCGCTACCGGGCCGTCCCGGGCGGCGAGCTGGCGGTTGATGGTCTGCGCGACCTCGGTCGAGCCGGTAAAGCAGACGCCGGTGATCCGCGGGTCCGCGACCAGCCGCCCGCCGACCTCGCGGCCGTCGCCGGGCAGCAGCTGGACGACCGCTCCCGGAACCCCCGCCCGATGCATCAGCTCCACCCCGGCCGCGGCGATCAGCGGCGTCTGCTCGGCCGGCTTCGCGATCACCGCGTTGCCCGCGGCGAGGGCGGCGGTGATCTGGCCGGTGAAGATCGCGAGCGGGAAGTTCCAGGGGCTGATGCAGCAGAACACGCCACCGCCCTCTAGCCAGGCGGGAGCGGCATCGCGCCCGACCCGGAGCCGGACCGGCTCGGCCATGTCGGCCTCGGCGCGGGCGGCGTAGTAGCGGCAGAAGTCGACCGCTTCCCGGACCTCCGCGACCGCATCCGGCAGCGTCTTCCCGGCCTCCCGGACCGCGATCGCCATCAGCCGCGGCGTCTCCTGCTCCATCAGGTCGGCGAGCCGCCGAAGGCACGCGGCGCGCTCCCCGACCGGGGTCGCCCCCCAGGCGGCCGCCGCGTCGCTCGCGGCGGCGAGCGCGCGCTCGACGTCCTTGGCCCCGGCATCGCGCACCTGCCCGACGACCCGGGTGTGGTCGGCGGGCGAGACCACCTGCCGGCCGCCGCCATCGAGCCGCTTGCCGGCGATGATCGGCCCCGCCGCCCAGCTCTCGCCCTCCGCCGCCTCCATGGCGGCCTTCAGGTCCCGGAGGACGGCGCGGTCGGTCAGGTCGAGGCCTCTGAAGTTCCGCCGCTCGGCGCCGTACAGGCGCTCCGGCAGCGGGATCTTCGGGTTCGGGACATAGCTGTGGCCGCGCGCCTTCCGGACCGGGTCCGCGATGATCTCGTCGACCGGCAGGTCCTCGTCCTGGATCCGGTTGACGAACGAGCTGTTGGCGCCGTTCTCGAGCAGCCGGCGGACCAGGTAGGGCAGCAGGTCCTCGTGCTGCCCGACCGGCGCGTAGATCCGGCACGCCACGCCGCCGTCGCCCTTCTCGACGACCTCCTCGTATAGCTCCTCGCCCATGCCGTGCAGGCGCTGGAACTCGAAGTCGCGCTCGTTGCCGGCGAGCTCGAGCACGGCGGCGACGCTGTGGGCGTTGTGGGTGGCGAACTGCGGATAGAAGACGTCACGGGCGTCGAGCAGCTTCCGCGCGCAGGCGAGGTAGCAGACGTCGGTGTTGACCTTGCGCGTGAACACCGGATAGCCGGGCAGCGCCAGCTCCTGGGCGAGCTTGATCTCGGTGTCCCAGTACGCGCCCTTGACCAGGCGGACCATGAGCCGGCGCTGGTCGCGCCGCGCCATCTCGGCGAGCCAGTCGAGCACCGCCGGCGCGCGCTTCTGGTAGGCCTGGACCACCACCCCGAAGCCATCCCAGCCCTTGAGCTCGGGCGCGCGCGAGAGGGCGTCGATGACGTCGAGCGAGAGGTCGAGCCGGGCCGCCTCCTCGGCGTCGATGTTGAGGCCGATCCCGACGCCGGCGGCCTCGACCGCCAGCGCCTGCATGCGCGGCAGCAGCTCGTCCATCACCCGCTTCTCCTGCGCGGGCTCGTAGCGCGGGTGGAGCGCGGACAGCTTGACCGAGATGCCGGGGCTGTCGATCACCCCCCTGCGCTCGGAGGCGCGGCCGAGCGCGCGGATCGCGTGGCGGTAGGACTCGAAGAAGCGGTCGGCGTCGCGCATGGTGCGCGCCGCCTCGCCGAGCATGTCGTAGGAGTAGCGGTAGCCCCGCTTCTCGAGCTCGTCGGCGCGGTCGAGGGCGCCCTCGATGGTGCGGCCCATGATGAACTGCCGGCCCATGATCCGCATCGCCTGGTTGACCGCCTCGCGGATCACGGGCTCGCCCATGCGCGCCACCAAGCGCCGCATCACGGCGCCGGGGCTCTGCCCCTTCACTCCGTGCATGCCGATCACGCGGCCGGTCAGCATCAGCGCCCAGGTCGAGGCGTTGACGAACAGGCTGTCGGAATGGCCCAGGTGCTGGTCCCAGTTGGCGGCCGAGATCTTGTCCCGGATCAGCGCCTCCTGGGTGTCGTCGTCGGGGATCCGGAGCAGGGCCTCGGCGATGCACATCAGCATCACGCCCTCCTGGGTCGAGAGCCCGTACTCGTGCAGGAAGGCGTCGATCCCGCCCTTCCGGCTGCGCCGGACGGCCTCCACCAGCCGGCGCGCGTGGTCCTGGATCCGCTCCTGGCTCACGGCCGGCAGGTCGAGCTCCTGCAGGAGGTCGCGGACCACCCCTGTCTCGTCGGCCCGGTAGAGGCGGTCGATGGCCTGGCGGAGCGGGTCGCGCTCGGGAAGCGGCTTCTCGAAGATCATGGCGGGCCTCCGGTCGAGGGACCCATCATAGGCCGCCCGGCCGGCGCCGCCCACACCGCAGGTCAACCGGCGCCCGATCGAGACGGTCCGGCCGCGGTTCGTCCAATCGGGCCCGCGTCAGCGCATCCGGTTACATGAAGCCGCCGCGCACGTGCGGAAACCCCGTAGCGGGCGACAATGCTGTCTCCATGGATCGGAGCAGCCTCGTTCGGCCGCGACCGCCCGAAGGCGATCGCGTCTGGCTGGATGCTGCGTCTAGGCGCGGGCAGACTTGGGGCCGGCGAAGTACCAGATGATGAAGCCGATCACGGGCAGGATCAGGATCAGGAGCACCCAGAGGATCTTGGCGCCGGTCGAGGCGCCGCTGCCGACGATGTTGATGATCGCCCAGATGTCGAGCACCAGGACGATGAGACCGAGGATGAACTCCACGAGGGCTTCTCCCTAGCGTCATGAACCGCCCCGAGGGGCGAAGCTGGGTGCAGAACGTCAGGACCGGGGTGTGGTTCCTGAGCGCGGGCGAAGAAGACTGCGCGCCTGCTCAGGCGGGCGGCGGCATCCGGCCGGCGGCGCCGAGCCGGTCCTCGAGGTCGCGGGCGAGCGTGAGATCGCCCTGGTCGAGGGCGAAGATCCAGGCCTGGGTCCAGAAGAAGCAGGCGGCGTCGGTTCGCGCGGCCGCGTGCTCATGCTCGCCCGCCTCGGCGTAGAGCCGGGCGAGCACCGCGAGGTCGCCGCGGGCATGGGCGTCGAGGATGCCCGCCTCGAGTCGTGCCCGACGCTCGGCCGCCGGCGCGGCAGCCTCCGGCATCCGCCGGCCCTCAGCCGATCAGGGCGAGGTCCGGCCCGGCCAGCCGCTCGGCGACCCAGCGGTGGAAGCCGTGGGTCGCCGCCTCCATCGCCGGCGAGAAGACGCCGCCGTCGAAGGCGGGCGAGGTGCGCCCGGTCTGCATGCCCTCGACCACGAACACGTCCTCCTCGAAGACCTCGCGCCAGGTCTGGTTGAGGGCGTCGCGCATCGGCTGGTAGCGCTGCTCGAGCGCCTCGGGCGTGGCGAAGTAGATCTCGACGTGCTCGAGCGTGCGGTCGGCCGCGCGCGGCTCGAGGCGGATCGTGTACAGGTGGTCCTTGTGCGCCCCGAGTAGCACGTTCGGGTACAGCGCGATGTACTCCGCCGCCTGGTCCCACACCTCCGGCAGGTCCGGGAAGCTCGGGAAACGGCGCCCGCTCTGGCCGAGCAGCGGGTTGTAGATGCGCGTGCCCTGGCCGGAGAAGGCGCCCGGCTCGACGATCGTGTAATGGTCCTCGAGCCGCGAGTAGCTGTTCAGCCCCGGATGGACCCAGGGCAGATGATAGCTCTCGCAGTAGTTCTCGACCGCGAGCTTCCAGTTGCAGCGGACGTCGAGGGTGAACGAGCCGATCGGCCCCGGATGGTGCAGATCACGATCGGCGAAGTCGTGCCAGCGCGCCCGGAGCGGCCGGACGTGGTCCTCGAAGTCCGGCGCGGTGCCCGAGAGGTCGACGAACACGAGGTCGAGCCACACCGCGCTCCGGACCGGCTTCAGGCCGAGCTGGCGGCGATCGAGCGCCGGATGGGCGTTGTGGCCGGGGCCGCCGACGTGCGGCGTCGCCTTCAGGCTGCCGTCGAGATTGTAGCACCAGGAGTGGTAGGGACAGCGGATCACCGAGCGGCAGCGGGTCGGCTCGCTGACCAGGACCATGCCGCGGTGGCTGCAGACGTTGTGGAAGACCCGGAGCGCGCCGGCCTTGTCGCGCAGCAGGAGCAGCGGAATCCCGAGGTGGTCGACCGGCAGCGCGTCGCCCGGCGCCGGCACCGCCCTGCCGCTGGCGATGCAGGTCCAGGTGGTGGCGAATACGCGCGCCTTCTCGCGCTCGAACATCGCCGGATCGGCATAGCAGGCGTTGGGCAGGCCGCGCGCCCGCTCGATCGGCGCCGCCGCGCGCGACAGCGCGTCGCCGAACGAACCACTACCGCCGGAGCTCGCCGTCCGTCCGCCCATCACCGGTCCTCCCGACCACGACCTCAGGGTAGTACCGCCTGCGGCCCTGTCGTGCCTGCCGGCGGCGCGCGCTTGCGGCGGCCCGACGCCGTGCGGGCGTTCACCGGCTTCGCTCCGGCTGATAAGGTTCCGGCAACGACGATCCGGGAGGTGAGGATGATCGAGGCGCTGAGCGCGGGGCAGACGCTGCCTGATGACGGCTTCGCCGGCACGCTGGTCGGCCGGGCGTGGCGACCGGGCGACCATCCCGGGCCGTGCGTGGTGGCGGTGCGCAAGGACGGCGTGTTCGACCTCGGCGCGGCCGCGCCGACGCTGACCGACCTCCTGAACGCCGACGATCCCCTGGCCCTGGCGGACGCGCCCGGCGCGCGCCTCGGCGACCTTGAGACGATCCTCGAGAACACCGCCTTCGACCGGCGCGATCCCAGCCGTCCATATCTCCTGGCGCCCGCCGACCTGCAGCCGGTCAAGGCGTGCGGGGTGACCTTCGCGACCAGCATGCTGGAGCGGGTGATCGAGGAGCAGGCGCGGGGCGACGCGAGCAAGGCGGCCGCGATCCGCCGGACGATCCAGGACGTGATCGGCACCGATCTTTCGAGGATCGAGCCGGGATCGGCCGCCGCCGAGCGCCTGAAGCAGCACCTGATCGAGCAGAACGCGTGGTCGCAGTACCTCGAGGTCGGGATCGGCCCCTACGCCGAGGTCTTCACCAAGGCGCCGCCGATGGCCGCGGTCGGCACCGGGAGCCAGATCGGGATCCACCCGGAATCGAGCTGGAACAACCCCGAGCCGGAAATCGTGCTGGCCGTCTCCGCCGCCGGCCGGATCGTCGGCGCGACCCTCGGCAACGACGTCAACCTCCGGGACTTCGAGGGGCGAAGCGCGCTCCTGCTCGGCAAGGCCAAGGACAACAACGCCACCTGCGCGCTCGGGCCGCTGATCCGACTGTTCGATGCCGGCTTCGGGCTCGATCACGTCCGGCGGACCACGGTCCGGCTCGAGGTCAGGGGGGACGACGGCTTCGTGCTCGAGGGGTCGAGCTCGATGAGCGAGATCAGCCGCGACCCGGAGGAGCTGGTCCGGCACACCATGGGCCCGAACCACCAGTACCCGGACGGCGTGCTGCTGATGTGCGGGACCATGTTCGCGCCGGTCAAGGACCGGGACCAGCCCGGCCAGGGGTTCACCCACAAGATCGGCGACCGGGTGACGATCGCGTGCCCCGAGCTCGGCGCGCTGGTCAACCAGGTCGAGCGGACCGACCGGGTGCCGCCCTGGACCTACGGCGTGCGCGCGCTCATCGCGAGCCTGATCGAGCGGCGGGGGGCGTGACCGGGGCGGCAGGGATGGTCCCGGGCGCGGGGTCACTGCTCACCGATGAAGGGCGATCGTCGGAAGGGGGCGGGTGCCGGCTGCGCGGCGGAAAGGCGGCGCTCCCTGAAGCAGGACGCCGCTCCCGTGGCCGGTGAGCGGCGCCCCAGGCCGGCCAACGGGCCGGCGCTCGAACTGCTCTGTGTTCAGTGGAGCTCGCGGCTCTCCATGGCCGCGCTCGGACTGGTGGTGCCCAAACGGGCGATCTCATCCTTGATCTTGAGCTTTTCCCGCTTGAGGCGGCTCAAGATAGCCTGGTCAGGCAGCGGCCGGTGCATCTCGTCGTCGATCTGCTGCTCGAGCGAGGCATGCTTGGAGTGGAGGCTCTCCACGTAGTCCTGCATGGTCATGCCTTCACCATCTCCGCCTTGGTTTCCGACTGAACCTTCCTAATCTAACGAAAGCTCGTGGCGGGCGCCAGCCGATTCAAGGCGTGCCCCGGTCCATGGCGGCGGCGACCAGGACCTCCAGCGCCGCGCGGTCCTGGCCCTGAAAGTCGTGCAGGAGGGCGAGGTTGGCGCGGATCGCCGGGGCGCCTGGCTCGGTCGCGGGCGGCCAGGCCCCACTTACCGCCTCGAGAATCCGCTGCTCGACCCGCTCGGCCGCGAGCTCCATCGCCTTGACCTTGGCGCGGATGGCGCCGGCGTCCTCCGCGGTCGCGGGACCGCCCGGGAGCGGACCCTGAAGGCGCGCCTTGAGCGCCCGGCGGACCCCGCGGAGCGGACGGATCACCTCGTCCCGCCACGGCGCGACCGCGCGCTCGAGGTCGGCGAGCCGTCGCGGATCGAGGGCCACGCCGCGCCGGCCGAGCCAGCAGGCGAGCAGGATCAGGTTGACGTCGAGGCCGTGCCGGTCCTGCAGCGCGAGGCAGGCCGATTCGACTTCCTCGTCACCGTAGACCCGGAGCGAGAAGGTCCAGAGGTCGCCGGATCCTGCGCCGCTCACGGCTCCATCGACAGGGCTGCGGCGCCGATCAGGCCGGTGTCCTTGCGCGTCACCAGCCAGGTCGGGATCGGCTCGAGGTAGCGGTCGAACCGCCCCTTGGCGGTGAAGCCCTCGCGGAACCGCCCGGCGTCGAACAGCGGCCCGAGATAGCCGCACATGCCGCCGGCGACGAACACCCCGCCCCGGGCCAGGAACATGAGTGCGAGGTCGCCCGCGGCGGCCCCGAGTATGCGGGAGTAGCGGCGCACCGCTTCCGCGCAGTAGGGGCAGGTGCCGGCCGCGGCACGGTCGATAACGGTCTTAGACTCGTGCGCCTCCACCGCCGCGCCGGCGAGCTCCGCAAGCGCCGCGTACAGGTTGACCAGGCCGGGACCCGCCAGCAGCCGCTCATTGGAGATGTGGCCGAAGCGACCGCGCAACCGCTCGAGCACCGCGGCCTCGACCTCGTCGTGCGGCGCGAACGACACGTGCCCGCCTTCGCTCGGCACCGGCTGATAGCCGGCCGGCGTCGGCAGAAGCGCCGCGACCCCGAGCCCCGTGCCCGGGCCGATGACGGCGATCGGCCGCCCGGGCGCCGGCTCGCCGCCGCCGAGCTTGACCCGCTCGTCGTTGCCGAGCATGGGCACGGCGAGCGCCTGGGCGACGAAGTCGTTGATCACCACGAGGCGCTCGAGGCCGAGCCGACGGGTCGTCTCCAGGACCGAGAAGGCCGGCCAGGGCGTGTTGGTCGGCTGGATCAGGTCGTCCTCGACCGGCCCGTTGATCGCGAACACCGCCGTCTCGACCCGGCGCCCGCCGAGGAACGCCTGCGCGGCGGCGACCACGTCCGCATGGTCCCGGGTCCTGAGCGTCGTGGCCGGCTCCAGAAGTCCGGCTGCCTCGGCGAGGGTGAAGCGGGCGTGGGTGCCGCCGATGTCAGCGAGCAGTCGGGGCATCGTTCAGCCACCTCCCGGACCCTTCGTCGCCGAACGCGATGGCGAGCCCGCGCGCGGTGTGGACGAGGGTGTCGTCGGGGTCGACCGCCTGATAGTGCGCGATCGCGTCCTCGATCGCGACGTCCACCACCTGCCGGTTCTGCCACGCCACCATGCGGTCGAAGCGGCCTTCCGCCACGAGGTCGACCGCATAGACGCCGAACGCCGAGCCGAGCACCCGGTCGAGGGGCGCGGGCGAGCCGCCGCGCTGGACGTGGCCCAGCACCGTGACCCGGGTCTCGGCTCCGGTGCGCACCCCGATCTCGTGGGCGATCGCCGCGCCGACGCCGCCGTAGCGGGATTCGCCGAGCGCGGTCTTGTAGGTCACGCTGTCGCCCCCCGGCGCCTTGGCCGATTCCGCGACCACGATGATGCTGAAGTTGCGGCCGCGGCGCCGGCGCTGCTCCAGCTTCGCGCACACCGCCTCGATGGTGTAGTCGATCTCCGGAATCAGGATCACGTCGGCGCCCCCCGCGACGCCTGCGGTGAGGGCGATGTGCCCGGCGTCACGACCCATCACCTCGAGCACCATGACCCGGCTGTGGCTGGCCGCGGTGACGTGCAGCTTGTCGACCGCCTCGGTCGCGGTCACGACCGCGGTGGTGAAGCCGATCGCGCGCTCGGTCAGGCCGAGGTCGTTGTCGATGGTCTTCGGCACGCCGATGATGTTCCAGTCGCCCATCCCGGCGAGCTTGCGCAGGATCCCGAGCGAGCCGTCGCCGCCGATCCCGATCAGCGCGTCGAGGCCGAGGTCGTGGTAGCCCTGGACGATCTCACGCGATCGATCGACCGTTCGTCCGCCGGGGCCGGGATAGGCGAACGGGTCGCCACGGTTGGTGGTGCCGAGGATCGTGCCGCCCTGGTGAATGATCCCGGCCACGCCGTCGGGGCTCAGCTCGAGCGCGTCGATCGGGCGGGTGAGCAGGCCGTGCGTCGCCTGCCGGATCCCGAACACCTGCCAGCCGTAGCCCCAGACCGCGCGCTTGACCACGGCCCGGATGACCGCGTTGAGCCCGGCGCAGTCGCCGCCGCTGGTCATCACCCCGAGGCGCATCGCCCCTCCTTCCAGCGCAGAGATTCCGGTTCAACCGCCTGTGGATCGTACCTATATACTCGGGAGTGGGCTCGCAATGAGAGAGATCGCGTGGGATCGTCCTCGTCATGAGCGATCCGCTCGCGCCGACGCCCGATGATCGCCGGCTGGCCGAGCTCCGCGCGGCGCATCGCGCGCTCGATGAGCAGATCGCGCAGCGCGTCGCCGAGGGCGCGGCCGACCAGCTCGAGCTGCAGCGGATGAAGAAGCAGAAGCTCGCGCTCAAGGACCGGATCGCACGGCTCGAGCGCGACCGGCTGCCCGACATCATCGCCTGACGCCGGCGATCGGCGGGCGGCGGCGTGTCCGCTCAGCGCGCCCGCTTCTGCGTGTACATGGCGCGATCCGCCGCCGCCAGGGCGACCTGCGCGTCCTCGCCGGGAGTGAGTTCGCGCGCGCCATAGGCGACGCTCAGCGGGATCGAGCGGCCCTCGAAGGAGAGCGGCGCGGCGGTAATCGCCTCGGCCAGGCGCCCGGCCTTGATGGCCGCCACCTCGCCGCCGGCGCGCGCGAGGATCACACCGAACTCGTCGCCACCGAGCCGACCCACGAGGTCGGAGCTCCGGGTCTGGCTGATCAGGGTGCGCGCGACGTGGATCAGCGCCTGATCACCGGCCGCATGGCCGAACTCGTCGTTGATCGCCTTGAGGCCGTCGAGGTCGAAGAAGAGCAGGCTGCACGCGGCGCCGTAACGGGCCATGTAGCTGATCGTGCGCTCGAGATGACGTAGGAAGGCGCGGCGGTTGAAGACCGGGGCGAGCGCATCCTCGTCGGCCAGCCGCTCGAGCTCGGCGAGCCGCGCCTGCGTGGTGTCGAGCATGCGGCGGAGATCGACCACCTCCTCGATCAGATGGGACAAAGCGGCGCCGGCGCTCGGGGTCAGCTCCTCCGCGCTCAGGCCGAGCAGACGGATCGCCTCGTCGACGTCGAGCCGGTCGTGGTCGCCGCCCGTCGCCCGCCGGGCCTTGGTGCCGAGCGCACGCAGCCTCGCGAGCAGCTCTTCGTCCCGGATCTTCATGGCCTCTGCCCGCTCGACCGGCCGACGCCTCCACGCGTCCGGTGGCTCGGCCAGCCGGAGGCCCCTCCGTCCGGCGGCTCGCGTGCCACTAGAGCGGATCCCGACATGACGGAACCACCTGCAAGCGCTTCTGATCGGGTGAATCCGCTCTGATCCGTTGAAATAGAGCAATTCTCTCCCGATGAGCGGAAGGACGTCGCGGTTCGATGCGGTTCTGTCTCATCGGAAATCGCTCTAGCGCGGATCCCGACCGTACTGGACCGCCTGCCGGCGGTTCCGCTTGCATGACTCCGCTCTGATCCGCGGGAGCAGAGCAATCTTCTTCCGATGGGCGGAAGGACGTCGCGGCCCGATGCGCTGCTGTCTCATCGGAAGTTGTTCTAAGCCTTTGACCCGGCGGTCTCTGCAATCAGTTCGGAGTCGTCCGGCTGATCCACCGCCAGTCTGCGCAACTTCAGCCGCGCGCGTAAAGCCAGAAGGTCACCCTCGCATCACGCGCCGCCGTCGAGAAGGCGGGTCACGTGGCCGAGCTTGCGCCCGGGGCGGACCTCGCTCTTGCCGTAGAGGTGCAACCGGGCGCCGGGCTCAGCGAGGATCGCCGGCCA
>DASUSF010000311.1:0-5960 GCA_036375275.1 Geminicoccaceae bacterium
AGAAGGTCCGGGTCGTGACCCCGGACGTCGGCGGGGGCTTCGGCATGAAGATCTTCTTCTACCCCGAGTACGCCATGGCGGCGTGGGCGGCGCGGGCGCTGAAGCGGCCGGTCAGGTGGACGGCCGAGCGTTCGGCCGACGGCTTCGTCGCCGACTGCATGGGCCGCGATCACATCACCCATGCCGAGCTGGCGCTCGACGCCGACCACCGGATCCTCGGCATGAAGGTCGAGACCAGGGCGGGCATGGGCGCGTACCTCAACGTGTTCGCCCCGTTCATCCCGACCGGCGCGGCGCTCAAGGTCCTGCCCGGGGTCTACGACGTGAAGAAGCTGGTCTACCGGGTCAAGGGCGTGCTCAGCAACACGACGCCGATCGATGCGTACCGCGGCGCGGGGCGGCCGGAATCGATCTATCTGATCGAGCGGCTGATCGACACCGCCGCGCGCGATGCCGGGATGGAGCCGAGCGAGCTCCGGCGCAGGAACTTCATCCGGCCGGAGGCGATGCCGTTCGAGACCGCCGCCGGCGAGACCTACGACACCGGGGAGTTCGCCCGGGTGATGGACACGGCCATGGAGAACGCGGGCTGGCCGGGCTTCGAGCAGCGCCGGGCCGAGAGCCGGCGTCGCGGCCGGCTCCGCGGCATCGGCATGTGCTACTACATCGAATCGACCATGGGGAACCCCGAGGAGAGCGCCGACGTCCGCTTCGAGGAGGACGGCACCGTCTCGGTCCTGGTCGGCACGCAGTCCAACGGCCAGGGCCACGAGACCGCCTACGCCCAGGTCCTGAACGAGCGCCTCGGCGTGCCCTTCGAGAAGATCCGGATCGTCCAGGGCGACACCGACCGCATCCCGATGGGCGGCGGCACCGGCGGCTCCCGCTCGCTCACCGCCGAAGCCTTCGCCATCCGCGAGGCGGCCGAGAAGGTGATCGAGCGGGGCAAGGCCTACGCGGCGCAGGAGTTCGAGGCGGCGACCGCTGACATCGAGTTCGCGGCCGAGGATGGCGTCTTCCGGGTCAGGGGCACCGACCGGGCGATCACGATCATGGACCTCGCCGGCAAGGCGCGAACCGCGGCCTCGCCGGGCGAGGGCATCGCGGGCGGCCTGTCCGACAGGGCGACCACCACGCTCGAGGCGTGGACCTTCCCCAACGGCTGCCACATCGCCGAGATCGAGATCGACCCCGAGACCGGCATGACCGATGTCGTCCGCTATACCATCGTCGACGACTTCGGCGTGGTCGTGAACCCGATGCTGGTGGAAGGCCAGGTCCACGGCGGCGTCGTCCAGGGCATCGGCCAGGCGCTGATGGAGCACGCGATCTACGACGAGGCCGGGCAGCTGGTCACGGGCTCGTTCATGGACTACTGCATGCCGCGCGCCGACAACTCGCCGTCGATGGGCTTTTCGACCGTCGAGATCCCGTGCCGGAACAACCCGTTCGGGATCAAGGGCTGCGGCGAGGCCGGCACCGTGGGCGCGTGCGCCGCGGTCATCAACGCGATCGTCGACGCCCTCGAGGAGACCGGGGTGCGGAGCATCGACATGCCGGCGACGCCGGCCAAGGTCTGGCGGCTGCTCCGTGAGGCGGAGGCGCCGCTCGCCGCAGAGTAGCCGGGAGCGCCGGCGGGGGACCGGATCCTCCGCCGGCGGTCGGCGCGGCGGCTCAGAAGCGGCCGGCCGAGAGCGTGAACATCAGGATCATCAGGACCGCCGCGAGCGCGTAGCCGCCGATCCAGGCCCAGGGCCCGTACTCGTCCCCAGCCTCGCGATCCTCTTCGTCGAGCATGCCTCGCTCCGCTCAGAGGTTGAAGGTCGGGCCGGCGCCGGCGACATGGAGCCCGGCCGCGATCAGGAGCGCCGCGAGGGTCAGCACCGCCGGCCACGCGTAGGCGGCCCGCGGGTCGACGCCGCCCGCGCGCTCGATCTCCCGGACCTGATCCTCGTGCTCGTCGTACCGCTCGACGATCTCGCGCGCGACCTGGCGATAACGGCGGAGGTAGAGGAAGTTGCCGTACAGCCCGGCGCCGATCATGCCGGCGAGCAGCAGGCCGAGCGGGATGGCCGAGGCGACCCCGGTCATCAGGAGGGTCAGGACGAGCAGCATCAGCACGCCGAACGCGGACAGGCAGCCATACAACCTCCGGTAGGCAAACCACGCGCCGAGCGTCGTTGCGGCGGCCCAGTTCCAGCTCCGCTGCTGCCCGCGCCAGTCCATCCACCGCCACCGGTCGTCGTAGAAGGTGGCGTTCGGCCCGATGAACGATTTCGCCGGGACGCTCGGCTCCCGCACCGGCTCCTCCGGATCCGCCTCGCCGTCTGCGAGCGGCCCCGGCAGGGACGATGCGCCGCGCTCGCGCAGCCGGCCGAACGACTGCCGCAGGCGCAGCTCGAGATCCGGATCGGTGTCCTCAGCCATCGGCGTCCGAAACACGGTCCTTAACCTTCCGTCAACTCCCGCCGCAGAGAATCGTCAAACCGACCGCGACGCGGACGGTCACGGGCCTCGAGCCGGGTCAATCAATCGTATTTCTCACCTGCCGTCCATATGGCGGTGCCGCGCCCGCGCGACAGGAGGCCGCGGCGACGCTCGGGCCCGCGGCGACGCTCAGGCCCGCGGCGCGGCTGCCCGCTCGAGCCGGTCGAGGATGGCCTCGCCGAGGCCGTGAGACGGGATCGGCATGACCGCGATCCCCGCCGCCCCGCTCCGGTCGAGCTCGTGCAGCATGGCGAACAGATTGGCCGCCGCCTCGACCAGATCGGCTCCGGGGCTCAGGTTCCGGACCACGCGCGCGCCTTCCGGAACGGGGCTCCCGAAGGCGAGCAGCGCCTCGTCGGGCCCGACCGTGAGCGCGTCCAGCCGGACCGGCAGGCGCGGCGCATAGTGGCTCGCGAGCATGCCCGGCGCGCGGGCAACGCCGGCCTGCCCGTCCGGCCGGCCGAGCGGCCCGGTGATCGCCTCGAGCGCGTCCCGCGGCAGGCCGCCCGGGCGGAGCAGGGCCGGCGGCTGCACGGTCAGGTCGACCACGGTCGATTCCAGGCCGAGCGGGCAGGTGCCGCCATCGAGGATCAGGTCGACCGCGTCGCCGAGCCCGGCCGCGACGTGGTCCGCCGTGGTCGGGCTGATCCGGCCCGCGGGATTGGCGCTCGGCGCCGCGACCGGCCGCCCCACCGCCGCCAGCAGCCGCGCCGCGACCGGATGGGCCGGCACCCGGAGCGCCACCGTCGGAGCGCCGGCGCTGACCAGCGGCGAGAGCGCGACGCCCGGGCGGCTTTCGACGACCAGGGTCAGCGCGCCCGGCCAGAAAGCGGCTGCGAGGCGGGCGCCGAGCTTCGGCCAACGGGCCAGCCGCGGCGCTTCGGCCGCGTCCGCAAGATGGACGATCAGAGGGTTGAAGCGCGGCCGCCGCTTAGCCTCGAAGATCCGCGCGACGGCAAGGTCCGAGGTCGCATCGGCGCCGAGGCCGTAGACGGTCTCGGTCGGGAAGGCGACCAGGCCGCCCCGCCGGAGGGCGTCCGCCGCCCGCCGGATGCCCGCCGGATCAGGCGGAACGCGCTCGCTCAAGCCGTCTTCAGACGGAGAGGTGCCGCCTGAGCCGGGGCGCGCCGAGCAGCCCGATCCCGACCGCGACCGCAGCCTTGAGCAGATCGCCGAACACGAACGGCACGATGCCGAGCGTCACGGCGCGCTCGACGCCGACCCAGAAGGCGAGCCAGGTCGCGCCAAAGGCGTAGACCAGGACCAGCGCCGCCAGCGCGGCGAAGGCGAGGGCCTGGGCGTCGTCGCGCCGCTCGGTCAGCCGCCCGACCAGCCAGGCCGCGGCCGCGAACCCGACCAGGTAGCCGCCGGTCGGGCCGGTCATGTAGGCGAGGCCGATGCCCTTCTCCGGCGTGCCGGCGAAGACCGGCAGGCCGAGAGCGCCCTCCGCGAGGTAGACCAGCACCGTGAGCAGCGCGAGGCGGGCGCCGAACACCATGCCGAGCAGCAGCACCACCAGGGTCTGCGCGGTCATGGGGACCGGAATGAACGGGATCTGCGTCTTGGCCGAGAGGGTCAGCGCGGCGCTGCCGATCAGCGCCAGGACCGCACCCTGGAGCCATCGCTGCCACTGCGCCGGAATCGGAGCCGGCCAGAGTCTCGAGAGCTGTGCCATCCCTTGTCTCCCTGCCAGCCGTCGCGAGGCGGGCCTACCATCTTCACGACTCCTGGCGCAAGTGCGCGGCTCGGCCGGCGTCGTCCAGGGCGCCGATGTCGTTCCGCCAGAAGCCTTCGGGCCAGTCGATCCGCTCGATCGCGGCGCGGGCCCGCGCCCTCGCCTGGCCGGCGTCCGTCCCGCTCGCCACCACGTTCAGGACCCGGCCGCCGTCGGCGAGCACCCGACCGTCATCCAGGATCCGGGTCCCGGCGTGGAACAGGGTCACGCCGTCGACCGCTGCCGCCGCTTCCAGCCCGCGGATCTCGCTGCCCCGGCGGTAGGCCCCGGGATAGCCCCGGGCCGCGAGGACGACGCTGATCACCGTCTCGGGGTACCAGCGGAGGTCCATGTGGCGGAGCGCGCCGTCGACGGTGCCGAGGAGCAGCTGTCCGGGGTCGGTCATCAGCCGGACCATCAGGGCCTGGCACTCGGGGTCGCCGAAGCGGACGTTGTACTCCAGGAGCTGCGGGCCGTCCGCGGTCAGCATCAGGCCGAAGAACAGGACCCCCCGGTAGCGGAGGCCGTCGGTGGCGAGCCCGGCGATGGTCGGCCGGACGATCCGCTGCATCGCGCTCTCGAGCAGCGCCTCGTCGAACCCCGGCGCCGGGGTGATCGCGCCCATGCCGCCGGTGTTGGGCCCGCGGTCGCCGTCGAACGCCCGCTTGTGGTCGCGCGCCGAGCCGAACAGCAGCGCGGTCTCGCCGTCGACCAGCGCGAACAGGCTGACCTCGGCGCCGCGGAGGCACGCCTCGACCACCACGACCCGGCCGGCCTCGCCGAACGCGCCGCCGAACGCCTCGTCGAGCGCGTCCAGCGCCTCCTCGACCGTCGCCGCGACCGTCACCCCCTTGCCGCCCGCGAGGCCGTCGGCCTTGACCACGATCGGCGCACCCTCCCGCGCGATGTGGGCGCGGGCTTCGGCGGCCTGATCCACGGTGAAGGTCGCGCTCCGCGCGGTCGGGATGCCGTGGCGGGCGCAGAACGCCTTGGCGAACGCCTTGGAGCCCTCCAGCCGGGCCGCGCTCGCGGTCGGCCCGAAGGCGCGGATCCCGGCCGCCTCCAGGCGGTCGACCAGGCCCATGACCAGCGGCAGCTCCGGTCCCGGCACCACGAGGTCGACCGCCTCCTCGAGCGCGAGGCGGACGATCCCGTCCAGATCGTCGACCGCGAGCGGCACCCGGCGCGCCTCCCGGCCAATCGCGTCGCTGCCCGGCGCCGCCAGCACCTCGTCGACCAGGGGTGACGCGCCGAGCGCCCAGCAGAGCGCGTGCTCGCGCCCGCCCGACCCGATCACCAGGACCTTCATAACCGCCACCCTCTGCCCCACCTCGCGGGCGAGCTTACGTCATGGCGGCGCGCGCGTTGAGGGGTGCCGTGCGCGCCGCTGTTCCTGTACATTCCGCGCGTCAGCAGGGATCTCGTCATGACCACGACCAACAGCGTCAGCATCGGCATCCTCGGCGCGACCGGCTACACCGGGGTCGAGCTGCTCCGTCTGCTCGCCGACCATCCGGCCGGGGAGGTGCGTGCGCTGACCTCGGAGCGCCACGCCGGTCAGCCCCTGAGCGCGGTGTTCCCGCACCTGCTCGGCCGCGACCTGCCCGATCTGATCCGGATGGAGGAGGTCGACTACGGCGCGCTCGACGTGGTGTTCGGCTGCCTGCCGCACGGCACCACCCAGGACGTGATCCGGGACCTGCCGCGTGGGCCGAAGATCGTCGACCTGTCGGCCGACTTCCGGCTCCGGGACCCGGCG
>DASUSF010000312.1:0-8811 GCA_036375275.1 Geminicoccaceae bacterium
GGCCGGCATCCTCAGCAAGCAGGCGGCGGCGCGGGGCGGGTTCGGGCTGCCCATGCAGGGAGTCCAGCCCTCTTCGGCTGCCTTTGGCATCACCCTCACCCGTCCCTCTCCCCCAAGGGAGAGGGCGTGACGCGCCCCGACGCGCGACTGAGCGGGGACCGGTATGCAGACCCTCCCCCGGGGGAGAGGGTGCCGGACCGGCTCGTCCGCCCAGGGGTGAGGGAGGTCAGCCCGCGCGGAGCCGCTTGAAGTGGTTGATCAGCCCGTTGGTCGAGGCGTCGTGGGTGGTGACCGGCTCCGGACCCTCGAGCTCGGGCAGGATCACCTTGGCCAGCTGCTTGCCGAGCTCGACCCCCCACTGGTCGAACGAGTTGATGTTCCAGACAATGCCCTGGGTGAAGATCTTGTGCTCGTAGAGTGCGATCAGCCGGCCGAGGGTGAAGGGGTCGAGCTTCCGGTAGAGGATCGTGGTGCTCGGCCGATTGCCCGGGAACACCTTGTGCGGGAGCAGCGCCTCCAGCGCCCCGCCCGCGAGACCCTCCCGTTCCAGCTCGGCCCGGGCCTCCGCTTCGGTCTTGCCGAAGGCCAGCGCCTCGGCCTGCGCGAAGACGTTCGCGAGCAGCTTGTCGTGGTGGTCGCCGAGCGGCGTCAGGCTCTCGGCGGCGGCGAGGAAGTCGACCGGGATCAGCTCGGTCCCCTGGTGGATCAGCTGGTAGAAGGCGTGCTGGCCGTTGGTCCCGGGCTCGCCCCAGATGATCGGACCGGTCGCGTGGCCGACCCGGGTTCCGTCACGCGTCACCCCCTTGCCGTTGCTCTCCATGTCGCCCTGCTGGAAGTACGCGGGGAAGCGCGCGAGATGCTGGTCGTAAGGGAGGATGGCCTGGGTCGAGGCGCCGAGGAAGTTCCGGTACCAGACGCCGACCATGCCGAGCAGCACCGGCAGGTTGGCTTCCAGCGGCGCGGTCCGGAAGTGCTCGTCCATGGCGTGAGCGCCGGCCAGCAGCTCCTCGAAGCGGTCCATCCCGACCACGAGCGCGATCGGCAGCCCGATCGCCGACCACAGCGAGTAGCGGCCGCCGACCCAGTCCCAGAAGACGAACATGTTGGCGGGATCGATCCCGAAACCCTGCACCTCCGCCGCATTGGTCGAGACCGCGACGAAGTGCCGGGGGACGGCCGCGTCGTCGCCGAGCCGCTCGACCAGCCACGCCCGCGCCGAGGCGGCATTGGTCATGGTCTCCTGGGTCGTGAAGGTCTTGGACGCGACCACGAACAGGGTCCGCGCCGGGTCCAGGCCTTCGAGCGTGTGGACCAGGTGCGCGCCGTCGACGTTCGACACGAAATGCGGGGTGAGGCCGTTCTGCCCGGGGGCACCGCCTTCGGCGACCCGAGGCCCGCGGCGCTGGAACGGCTTCAGCGCCTCGGCGACCATGAGCGGGCCGAGGTCGGAGCCGCCGATCCCGATGTTGACCACGTCGGTGATCGCTTCGCCGGTGTGGCCGCGCCATTCGCCGTTCCGGACCTTCTCCGAGAAGTCCCGCATCTGGCCCAGGACGCCGTTCACCGCCGGCATCACGTCCTCGCCATCGACCTCGATCGGCCGGTTCGCGCGATTGCGGAGCGCGATGTGCAGGACCGCTCGGTCCTCGGTCGTGTTGATCCGCTCGCCCGCGAACATCCGCTCCCGCCAGCCCTCGACGTCGGCCGCCCGGGCGAGGTCCAGGAGCAGCCCCAGGGTCTTCCGGGTGATCCGGTGCTTGGAGAGGTCGACCAGCAGGTCGTCGTCGGTGAAGGACAGGCGCGCGAAGCGCTCCGGGGAGCGCTCGAACAGGTCGCGCAGGTGGCGCTTTCGGATCTCGCCGGCGTGCTCCTTGAGGGCACGCCACTCGGGCAGCTCGGTGCGCGCGGACATGGGCTTTCTCACACTCCTTCGAGCGGCAGGCCGACGTAGTTCTCGGCGAGGGCCGTGGATGCGGCGCGGGACGTGACCAGGTAGTCCAGCTCGGCGAGCTGGATGCGGCGGGCGAACGCGTCCTCGTCCGGGAAGCGGTGCAGCAGCGAGGTCATCCACCAGGAGAAGCGCTGCACCTTCCAGACCCGGCGGAGGCAGGTGTCGCTGTAGGCGTCGAGGCCGGCGGTCCGGCCGGCGTCGAAGAAACCGATCAGGGCGTGGGCGAGGACCCGGACGTCGGCGGCGGCGAGATTCATCCCCTTGGCGCCGGTCGGCGGCACGATGTGCGCCGCGTCGCCGGCGAGGAACAGCCGGTGGTGGCGCATCGGCGAGGCGACGAAGCTGCGCATCGCCGTCACGCCCTTCTGCAGCACCGGGCCGGTCTCGAGGGCGGCGGCGCCCTCGCCGAGGCGGCGGGCGAGCGCCGCCCAGATCCGCTCGTCCGGCCAGGCCTCCAGGTCCTCGTCCGGGGCACACTGGAGATAGAGCCGCGAAACCTCGGGGCTGCGCATGCTGAACAACGCGAAGCCGTCCTCGTGCCGGGCGTAGATCAGCTCCTCGGAGATCGGGCGCGCCTGGGCGAGGATGCCGAGCCAGCCGAACGGGTATTCGCGCTCGAAGGCGCGGAGCCCCTGCTCAGCGATGCTCGGCCGGGCGATGCCCCGGAACCCGTCGCAGCCCGCGATCACGTCCGCGACCAGCTCCCGATCCGCGCCGTGCTCGCGGAACCGCACCCGCGGGCGCGCCGTCTCCAGGTCCTCGAGCGCCACCGCCTCGGCCTCAAAGCGGATCTCGCCGCCATGGGCGAGGCGCGCCGCGATCAGGTCCTTCACCACCTCGTGCTGGCCGTAGACCGTGATCGTCCGGCCGCCGGTGAGGGCCGGAAAGTCGATCCGGTGCCGCGCGCCCCCGAAGCTGAGCTCGATGCCGCCGTGGACCAGACCCTCCCGGTGCAGCCGCCCGGCGCAGCCGATCTGCTCGAGCAGCTCGACCGTGCCGTGCTCGAGGACGCCGGCCCGGATCCGGCTCTCGACGTAGGCCCGGTCGTGGCGCTCGAGGATCACGCTCTCGATCCCGGCCTGGTGCAGCAGGTGCCCGAGCAGCAGGCCCGCCGGCCCGGCGCCGATGATCGCGACCTGGGTTCTCGAGCTCACCGTCATCCGGTCCCTCGGAGCAGCGGCTTCATCATGCCAAAGCGGAGGCGTGCCCGCCATGGCGATCGCTCGCCTCTTGCCAGCGCCGCACCTGCCGGCTCACAAGTGCCCGGATCATCGCTCGGAGAACACCATGCGGGCTGAAGTGGTCGCCGTCGGCACCGAGCTGCTGCTCGGCCAGATCGTGGACACCAACTCGTCCTGGATCGGCGAGCAGCTCGCGCTGGCCGGGATCGACTGCCATTTCCAGATCAAGGTCGGCGACAACCTCGGCCGCATCGTGGGCTCGATCCGGCTCGGACTCGAGCGGAGCGAGGCGGTGATCCTGTGCGGCGGCCTCGGCCCCACCCAGGACGACATCACGCGCGAAGCGATCGCCGAGGTGCTGGGCGTCCGGCTGGTCCGGGACGAGACCGTGGTCGAGCGCATCCGGGCGATGTTCGCGTCCCGGAACCGGCCCATGGCGCCGAGCAACCTCCGCCAGGCCGACGTGCCGGAAGGCGCCTCGCTGATCGAGCAGATGCCGGGCACCGCGCCGGGCCTGATCTGCCCGGTCGGGGAGAAGGTGATCTACGCGGTGCCGGGCGTCCCGCACGAGATGCGGACCATGATGCAGGGCACGATCCTCCCGGACCTGCGGCGCCGGGCCGGCCTGCCGTCGGTGATCCGGAGCCGGGTGCTGCGCACCTGGGGCCAGACGGAGTCCGGTCTCGCCGACCTCCTGGCGGAGCGCATCCGGGAGCTCGACGCGCTCGGCAGCCCGACCCTCGCCTTCCAGGCCAGCGGGATCGAGGGGATCAAGGTCCGGATCACCGCCAAGGCCGCGGACGAGGCGGGCGCGCAGGCGATCCTGGACGAGGAGGAGGCCCGGCTCTGGCCGCTCATCGGCGCGTGGGTGTTCGGGCGCGACGAGCAGACCATGGAGGCGGTGGTGGTCGAGCGGCTGCGCGCCCGCGGCCTGACCCTCGGTCTGGTCGAGACGGTGAGCGGCGGGCTGCTGGCGTCCCGGCTGAGCGCGACCGGCGGCGCCGCCGACGTGCTCGCGGGAGCGTTCGTCGCCGGCAGAGCCGAGGCGCTGGAGCGCCTGCTCGATCTGACCGGCAGCAGCGAGGTTGCCGAAACCACGGTCGGCGCGATGGCCGAAGGGGCGCGGCGGTTGACCGGCGCCGACGTCGGCCTCGCCAGCGCCGGCCTGCTCGAGGCCGACGGGGCGACGGGCCGGCCCGCCGGCCTGGTCCTGCTCGGGGTCGCCATGCCGGACGGGACGCTGGTGCGCGAGGTCCGCCTCCCGGGCGATCGGACCCGGATCCGCGAGTACGGCGTGATCAGCCTGCTCGACCTGCTTCGCCGGCGGCTCGACGAGATGGCGTGAGCGGCAGAGCGCCGCTGCTGGCTGAGGTGGCTTGAGGAACTAGCCGGGCCAGCACTGCGCGCCGCCGTCGACCCGGAGCACCTGGCCGGAGACGAAGGCGCCGAGCGGACCGGTGAAGAACTCGACCACCCGGGCGACCTCGTCGACCGTCCCGACCCGCTCGAGCGTCCCTTCCTCGACCAGCCGCTCCGGGTCGACTTCGCGAGTGCCGAGGAAGCGGCCGGTCCGGGTCTCGCCGGGGGCGAGCGAGTTGACCTGGATGTCGTGCGGGCGGAGCTGGTCGGCGAGGCAGCGGGTGTAGTGGACCACGGCGGCCTTCGCGGTCGCATAGATCGCGCTGTGCCGGCGACCCTCGAACGCCGCGATCGAGCTCAGCGTCAGAACCCTGCCGCGCCGCCTCGGGATCATCCGGCGCGCGACCCGCTGGCAGACCAGGATGGTGGAGAGCAGGTTGCGGTCGAGCACCGAGCGGACGTCCTCGTCGCTGATCAGGACCGCATCGTTCGGGTCCGGCTTGCCGCCCCGCGCGGCGATGTCGCCGCCGGCGTTGTGCACCAGGATGTCGATCGGGCCGAGGTCGCGCTCGACCGCCTCGACCAGCCCGTCCACCTGGTCGGCCCGCGTGAGGTCGGCGAGCAGACGCAGCGTCCGGACCCCGTGCTCATGGGCGATCTCCTCCGCGGTCGCGGTCAGCGTCGTGCCTTCGCCGTACTCGCCGGGACCCGCCTCGCGCATGCCATGCACCCCGATCGCGCAGCCGAGCGCCGCGAGCCGCTCGGCGAAGGCCCGCCCGAGCCCGCGCCCCGCGCCGGTCACCAGCGCCACCTGCCCCTCGAGCATCCGCTCCCCTGCCGCCATTGCCGTCCCCCTCCGTTTCTGACCGTCATCACTCGACGTCGCCGACCCCCTTCTCCACGTCGGCGACGTTCTGATACTCGCGCTCGGGAAGCCGGCCCAGGACCTCCAGCGTGGCCTGGTCCGCGCCCCGGCTGCGCGCGTGCTCCTCGAGCCGCTTCCGGCTCGCCGGGAAGCTCACTCCCTTGAGCGCCTTGGCGATCGCGATCGGCGACCGTCCGCCCGTGTTCTTCGCCATGATCGGCTCCTCCCGTGTGCGTGTAGCTGCGGCCGGACAACGCAGCCGCGGGGGTCCGGTTCGAGCGCCCGCGCGGCCATCATGCCGCACCGCGCGCGGCCGGCCTCCGCCCGGCCTCTCAAAGACCTGAGCGGGCGACGTTGCTATGCCCCGACCGGGGGGCCAGAATGGCCGGGGCGGCCGACGAGGGAGGCGATGGACGGGATCACGGAGCTGCTGGAGCGGATCGAGCGGGACGGCGCGACGACCGTCGACCTCCGCTTTACCGACCTTGCCGGGCAGTGGCGTCGGCTCGGCTATCCGGCCAGCATGGTCGATGCGGCGCTGCTCGAGCACGGCGTGCTGTTCGACGGCTCGGCGATTGCCGGGTGGCGCGACGTCGCACACTCCGACATGCTGCTCAAGCCGGACCTGCCGAGCGCCGTCCTCGATCCGTTCAGCGCCCAGCCGAGCCTGATCCTGATCTCGGACGTGGCGGAGCCGGGCACCGCGCTCGGCTACGAGCGCTGCCCGCGCTCGATCGCGCGGCGGGCGGAAGACCATCTGCGGCGCTCCCGGCTGGCCGCTGCGGCCCGGTTCGCCCACCAGGCCGAGTTCTTCGTCTTCGACGACGCCCGCTTCGCCGCGGGGCATTGCGGCGGCGCCTTCATCCGCCTCGACAGCGAGGAGTGCCCGGACAACGGCGCGACCCGCTACGAGGTCGGCAACCGCGGCCATCGTCCGGGCCCCTCCGGCGCCGCCCTGGCCGCGCCGCCGCTCGACCAGGGGGGTGATCTGCGCGCCGAGATGGCGGCGATGCTCGGGCAGATGGGTGTGGACGGCGCCCACCACCACCACGACACGGCGTGGAGCCAGCACCAGCTGAGCACCGGGCCGGCGCCGCTCGCCCGGAGCGCCGACCGGATGCAGATCTACAAGCACGTCGTCCACAGCGTCGCCGCGGCCTACGGCAAGACGGCGACCTTCATGCCCAAGCCGCTCGCCGGCCAGCCCGGCTCCGGCATGCAGATCCAGATCAGCCTGTGGCGGGACGAGCAGCCGCTGTTCGCCGGCAACGGCTACGCCGACCTGTCCGACACCTGCCTGCACTTCATCGGCGGGATCCTCGCCCACGCCCGGGCCCTGAACGCGATTCTCAACCCGACCACGAACAGCTACCGCCGCCTGATCTCGGGCGGCGGCGCGCCCCGCCATCTCGCCTTCGCGGCCCTCAACCGCTCCGCCGGCGTCCGGTTGCCATTCGCGTCGCGCGCCGAAGACAAGCGGATCGAGATCCGGTTCGCCGACCCTTCGGCCAACCCCTACCTCGCCTTCGCGGCCCTGGTGATGGCCGGTCTCGACGGGGTCGAGCGCCAGCTCGATCCCGGCGAACCGATCGACCGCAACCTCTACGACCTGCCGCCCGAGGAGGCGGACGATCTGCCGACCATGTGCCGGAATCTCGAGACCGCGCTCGCCGCGCTCGACCAGGATCGCGCCTTCCTGATCGACGGCGACGTGTTCACCGACGGCCTGATCGACGCCCTGATCTTCCAGCGGCGGAGCGAGATCGACGCGGTCGAGGCGGCGCCGCACCCGTTGGAGTTCCAGCTGTACTACTCGGTCTGAACGGACGCCGATCGCGCGCAGGTGGAACCCACTGCGGG
This sequence comes from Geminicoccaceae bacterium, assembly GCA_036375275.1. Lineage (GTDB taxonomy): Bacteria > Pseudomonadota > Alphaproteobacteria > Geminicoccales > Geminicoccaceae > DASUSF01. The sequence goes on from DASUSF010000312.1 coordinate 7,217, forward strand.
CCTTCACGTTACGTACCCGCTGACCATGGGGGCGACCGCATGCATTCCACTTGTGATTCTGACCCGCCCCGGATCCTGATCGCCGAAGACATGATCATCGAGGCGCTGGCGGTCGAGGAGGCGGTGCGCGAGATCGGCGCCGCGCCGGTCGGGCCGGTCGCCCGGGCCGACGAGGTGGTCGAGGTCACCCGTCGCGAGCGGGTCGATGCTGCCGTCCTCGACGTCAACCTCGGTGGCGACCTGGTGTTCGGAGCGGCCGACGAACTGGTCCGGCGAGGCGTGCCGGTCCTTTTCGTGACCGGCTACGACCGGTCGCGCTTCCCTGACCGGTTCCGGCAGGCGCCATGGCTCAGCAAGCCGTACGTGCCGGAGAAACTGGAAGCCATGCTTCTGGCCCTCCTTGCGGCAGGCCGCTGAGCACCGGGATCCCCGCGATCTGCCGCGTATCGAGCCTGGACTGGAACCTGCGCGAGGTCAGTGCTGCAGCGGGATCTCGCGCGGGCGACCGGTGTCGTCGATCGCGACCAGCGTGAAGCGCCCCTCGGTCACCTTGACCTCCTCGCCGGTGCGGCCGCGCAGCACGAACGTGTCCACCTGGACCGTGAGCGAGGTCCGCCCGATCCGGGTGACCCGGGCATAGCAGCTGACGAGATCGCCGACGTAGATCGGCCGGTGGAACGACATGCCGTCGAGCGCCACGGTCGCGATCCGCCCGTCGGCGCGTTGCGCCGCGACGATGCCGGCGGCCAGATCCATCTGCGCCAGCACCCAGCCCCCGAAGATGTCGCCGGAGGGGTTGGTGTCCGCGGGCATGGCCAGCGTGCGGACCGCCGGCTCACCCCGTTCGGGCGCCTCGGCGACTAGATCTTGCGTCATTCCCCCCTCTTTCCACCGCATCTTGCGCTTCGGGCCACCGAGCCGCCTTGCGTTCGCGGATCGATGCGGCCTATATCCCACGCATGCACGACATCGTGAAGCCCGCCCCTGCCCTGGCGCCCGAGGACTATACGGCCGCCGACATCGAGGTTCTGGAAGGGCTGGAGCCGGTCCGGCGCAGACCCGGCATGTTCATCGGCGGCACCGACGAGCGGGCGCTGCACCACCTGGTTGCCGAGTTGCTCGACAACGCGATGGACGAGGCGGTCGCCGGTCATGCGTCCTGGATCGAGCTCAAGCTCGCCTCGGACGGCCGCGTCATCGTGAGGGATAACGGCCGCGGCATTCCGATCGACGCGCATCCGAAGTTCGCGAACCGCTCGGCGCTCGAGGTGATCCTCACGACGCTGCACTCGGGCGGCAAGTTCAACGGCAAGGTCTATCAGACCGCCGGCGGGCTGCACGGGGTCGGGCTGTCGGTGGTCAACGCGCTGGCCGCGGAACTCGAGGTGGAGGTCGCGCGCGGGCGCCAGCTCTGGCGGCAACGCTACGCGCAGGGCCGGCCGGTCTCGCCGCTCGAGCTGGTGGGTCCGGCCCCCAACCGGCGCGGCACCAGCATCGCCTTTCTGGCCGACCCCGAGATCTTCGGCGCCGGCGCGCGCTTCCGCCCGGACCTCCTGTACCGCATGGCGCGCAGCAAGGCCTACCTGTTCCGCGGG
>DASUSF010000313.1:0-26847 GCA_036375275.1 Geminicoccaceae bacterium
CGGTCGAGTAGGCCCAAGCGCCGGCGCGGGCGCGCCTCTCCGCGCCTGGCCTGGTAGGACAGGATCGCCGCCTACTGCGCCGCGGCGCGGACGGCGGCGCGCTCCTCCTTGAGCGCTTCGGCGATCAGGAAGGCGAGCTCCAGCGCCTGCGAGGCGTTGAGCCGCGGGTCGCAGTGGGTGTGGTAGCGGGACGACAGGTGATCGTCGGTGATCGCCTGGGCGCCGCCGGTGCATTCGGTGACCTCCTGCCCGGTCAGCTCGAAATGCACCCCGCCGCCGTGCGTCCCCTCGGCCTTGTGGACCGCAAAGAAGCCCTGGACCTCGGCGAGGATGCGGTCGAACGGCCGGGTCTTGTAGCCGGTCGAGGACTTGATCGTGTTGCCGTGCATCGGATCGCAGCACCAGACGACGTGGCGACCCTCGCGCTGCACCGCCCGGATCAGCGCCGGCAGCCGGCGCTCGATCTGGTCGTGGCCCATCCGGGTGATCACGGTCAGCCGCCCCGGGTCGTTCGCGGGGTTCAGGCTGGCGATCAGCCGGAGCAGGTCGTCCGCGCCGATGTTGGGCCCGGCCTTGATCCCGAGCGGGTTCGCGATGCCACGGCAGAACTCGACGTGGGCGCCCTCCGGGTCGCGGGTCCGCTCGCCGACCCAGACCATGTGCGCGCTGGTGTCGTACCAGAGGCCCGAGGTCGAATCGATCCGGGTCATCGCCTGCTCGAAGCCGAGCAGCAGCGCCTCGTGCGAGGTGTAGAGATCGGTCCGCTTGATCTCCGGGGTGGTCGCATCCGTGACCCCGCAGGCCTCCATGAAGGCCAGCGATTCGGTGATCCGGTCGGCCATGTCGCGGTAGCGCTCGCCCTGCGGCGAGCGGTCGACGAAGCCGAGCATCCAGCTGTGCACGCGGTTCAGCGCCGCATAGCCGCCGTCGGTGAAGGCGCGGAGCAGGTTGAGGGTCGCCGCGGCGTGCATGTAGGCCTGGATCTGACGCTCGGGGTCCGGCGTCCGGCCCTCCTCGTCGAACTCCAGGGCGTTGACGATGTCGCCCCGGTAGCTCGGCAGCTCGATGCCGCCGTTGTTCTCCATCGGCGTCGAGCGCGGCTTCGCGAACTGGCCGGCCATCCGCCCGACCTTCACCACCGGCAGCGCCGCGCCGTAGGTGAGGACCACCGCCATCTGCAGGAGCACGCGGAGCGTGTCCCGGATGTTGTCGGGGTGGAACTCGGCGAACGACTCCGCGCAGTCGCCGCCCTGGAGCAGGAACGCGCGGCCGGCCGCGACCTCGGCGAGCCGCTCCTGGAGCCGCCGCGCCTCGCCAGCGAACACCAGCGGCGGAAAGGTCGACAGCCGCTTCTCGACCCGGCGAAGCGCCTCCGCGTCCGGGTAGTCCGGGATCTGCAGGACCGGCTTGCGCCGCCAGCTGTCCGGGCTCCAGTTCCTGATCATCCTCGATGCCTCCGGGGCTGCCGCCCTCACCTTGCCGCCTGATACATGGTCACGAACTCCTCCGCGGCGGTCGGATGGAGCCCCACCGTCTCGTCGAACTGGCACTTGGTCGCGCCCGCGGTCATGGCGACCGCCAGCCCCTGGATGATCTCCGCGGCGTCCTCGCCGACCATGTGGCAGCCGAGCACCCGGTCCGTCGTCCGGTCGACCACCATCTTCATCATGGTCCGGACCGGCATGCCGGTCAGCGTGTGCTTGAGCGGCCGGAACGAGGTCCGGAAGACCTCGACGTCGAGCCGCCGCTCGCGCGCGCCCGCCTCGGTGAGCCCGGCCTGGGCGACCTCGGGCACGCTGAACACGGCGGTCGGGATGGTCTCGTAGTTGACCCGGTGCGGGTGGTCGTTGAACAGGGTCTCGGCGATCACCCGGCCTTCCGCGATCGCGACCGGCGTGAGGTCGAACTGGCCGGCGTCGAGGCCGCTCCCGGCGTGGTCGCTGCAGTCGCCGACGGCATAGATGTGGGGGATGCTCGAGCGGTAGGCGTCGTCGACCACCACCGCGCCGTCCGGGGTCATCCGGACATCGAGCGCCTCGAGCCCGAGGTGGCCGGTGTTGGGCCTGGGACCGCGGCCGGTGGCGTAGAGGGCCGCCGCGGCATCCACCTCGCCGCCGCTGGTGGTGAGCCTGACGCGCCCGCCGGCCGGCTCGATCGCCGTGACCACGGTGTCGGAGCGGATCAGGACGCCGTGGTTCTTGAGCTGCTCGTCGACCGCGGCGCGGACGTCCTCGTCGAAGCCCCGGAGCGGCAGCCCGCGCCGGAGGATCATCATGGTCTCGACGCCGAGCCCGGCGAGGATGCTCGCGAGCTCGAGCCCGATGTAGCCGCCGCCGACCACCACCACCCGGTCCGGCCGCTCGCGCATCTCCTCGAGCACGAAGTCCGAGGTGATGGTGTGCTCGACTCCCGGGAGATCGGGCAGGCTCGGCCGGCCGCCGACCGCGATCAGGATCCGATCCGCGGTGAACCGCTCCTCGCCGACCTGGACCGTGTGGGCGTCGAGCAGCCGGCCGCGGCCGGGCACGAGCTGCACTCCGGCGCGCTCCAGCATGCCGATGTAGATCCCGTTCAACCGGTCGATCTCGCGGTCGCGGGCGTGGGTCAGGGCCGACCAGTCGAGCTCGGGTTCGGGCACCCGCCAGCCGTAGTGGCGGGCGGCGGCGAAGTGCTCCGGGAAGGTCGCGCCGTAGCGCATCAGCTTCTTCGGGATGCAGCCCCGGATCACGCAGGTCCCGCCGACCCGGCTGGACTCGCACAGGCCCACCTTCGCGCCGTACGTCGCCGACCTGCGGGCGCAGGCCACGCCGCCGGAGCCGCCGCCGATCACGAAGAGGTCGAAGTCGGCCAACGCCTGCCCCCGAAAAGAAGATGGCCGGAACGCGGCCCGGCCATCCCGTTACAAGACAGGTCCGCCGCCCGATCAAGGGCGGCAGACCCGTTCGTCCGTCAGATGCCGCCGAGGTTGACGTACTTGATCTCGAGATACTCGTCGATCCCGTACTTCGAGCCCTCGCGGCCGACGCCCGAGTGCTTGAAGCCGCCGAACGGCGCCACCTCGGTCGAGAAGATGCCGTCGTTGACCGACACGATCCCCGCCTCGAGCGCCTCGGCGACCTTGATCACCCGGCCGATGTCGCGCGCGAAGAAGTAGCTCGCGAGGCCGTACTCGGTCTTGTTGGCGAGCCGGATCACCTCGTCCTCGTCCTTGAACCGGTAGAGCGGCGCCACCGGGCCGAAGGTCTCCTCGCTGGTGATCAGCATGTTGTCGTTGCACTCGGTCAGCACGGTCGGCTCGTAGAACAGGCCGCCCAGCTCGTGCCGCTTGCCGCCGAGCAGGATCTTCGCGCCCTTGTCCTTGGCGTCGCTGACGTGCCGCTCGACCTTCTCGACCGCCGCCGGCTCGATCAGGGGACCGGCCGTGACGTCCTTGTCGAGCCCGGCGCCGACCTTGAGCTGCTTCGTCGCCGCCGCGAACTTCTCGGCGAACTCGTCGTAGATGCTGTCCTGGACGTAGATCCGGTTGGTGCAGACGCAGGTCTGGCCGGAATTCCGGAACTTGCACTGCATCGCGCCCTTGACGGCGGCGTCGACGTCGGCGTCGGCGAACACGATGAACGGCGCGTTGCCGCCGAGCTCCATGCTGACCTTCTTGACCGTGTCGGCGCACTGCTTCATCAGGATCTTGCCGACCTCGGTCGAGCCGGTGAACGACAGCTTGCGCACCTTGTCGTTGGCGCAGAGCTCGCCGCCGATCTCGCGCGCCGAGCCGGTGACCACGTTGAACACGCCCTTCGGGATCCCCGCCCGCTCGGCGAGCTCGGCCAGCGCCAGCGCGCTGTACGGGGTGAAGCCGGCCGGCTTGACCACGACGGTGCAGCCCGCCGCGAGCGCCGGCGCGCACTTCCGGGTGATCATCGCGTTCGGGAAGTTCCAGGGCGTGATCGCGGCGCAGACCCCGACCGGCTGCTTGAACACCATCAGCCGGCGGTTGTCGGCGATGGTCGGGATGATGTCGCCGTAGACCCGCTTGCCCTCCTCGGCGTACCACTCGACGAAGGACGCGCCGTAGGCGATCTCGCCCCGCGACTCGGCGAGCGGCTTGCCCTGCTCGCGGGTCATCAGGATCGCGAGGTCCTCCTGGTTCTCCATCATCAGGTCGAACCACTTCCGGAGGATCTTCGAGCGCTCCTTGGCCGTGGTCTTGCTCCACGACCTGAACGCGACCTCGGCGGCGTCGATCGCGCGCCGCGTCTCCGCAGCGCCCATGTTCGGGACCGTGCCGACCACCTCGCCGCTCGCCGGATCGCTGACCTCGAGCGTCTTCCGGCTGTCCGCGTCGGCCCAGGCGCCGTCGATGTAGCACTGCTGGCGGAACAGCGACGGATCGGACAGCTGGATCGTGAAGTCCTTGAGCGCAGTGGCCATGGTTGACCCTCCCCTGGGACGCGCTCTGCCGGGGGCCGGCGGCGCGCCGATGTATGTGGATGAATCCGGGACCGCGAGTATAGGCGGCCGCCCGGTCGCGGCAAGCGCACCCGGACGACGGTCCGCGGCCCCGTCGTGGCTTCCCACGTGGGGACCATCGGCGGCGAGTCAACCGATGAGCAGCGTGCGGCGCGCTCTTGCCGGCGTGCCCGGCCCGGCCGAAGCTCGACGCCTTAGATGGCGCGGAGGCTGCGATATGAGCGACGACCGACCGACCGCACTCGACGTCACGACGGTCGAGCCCGACACCGGCACGGATTATCCGGCACCGTTCCGCGCCGCCGTCGCCGGTCGCGAGCGGCGACGCCTCGGCGAACGGTTCGGGCTCAGCCAGTTCGGCGTCAACCTGACCCGCCTGCCGCCCGGCGCGATGTCCTCCCAGCGTCACTGGCACACCCGCGAGGACGAGTTCGTCTACGTCCTGGAAGGCGAGCTCGTCCTGGTCACCGACGCCGGCGAGACCGTCCTCCGGCCGGGCATGTGCGCGGGCTTCCCGGCCGGCAGCCGCGACGGCCACCATCTCGTCAACCGCTCGGGGCGGGACGCGCTGCTGATCGAGGTCGGGACCCGCGCCGGGCTCGACGACGAGGCGGTCTACAGCGACATCGACATGGAGCTCCGCCGCTTCGGCGACGGCCACCGCTACGTCCGCAAGTCCGGCGAGCCCTACTGAGCGGCGGGGCATCGGCTTGTGAGGGCCCGCGGGATCGGCTAAGGCCGCTCTGCAGCATCGGGAGGAGCGGCATGCAGTTCGGCATCGGTCAGCCGGTCAGGCGGGAGGAGGACCCCCGCTTCATCACCGGCCAGGGGCGCTACACCGACGACCACGTGCCGGACCGGCTCGGGCACGCCTGCTTCCTCCGCGCGCCGGTCGCGAAGGCGGTGATCCGGAGCATCGACACCGGGGCGGCGCGCGCGCTGCCGGGCGTGCTCGCGGTCTACACGGCGGCCGACACGGCGGCGCTCGGCCCGATGCCGATCCTGGTGCCGAAGCTCCGCCAGCTGGAGCGCGCCGACGGCTCGCCCATGCCGATCCCGGAGCGGCGCGCGATCAGCGGCGAGCGGATCGTGCACCTCGGCGAGATCGTCGCGATGGTGGTCGCGGAGAGCCGGAGCGCGGCCCGCGACGCGGTCGAGCTGATCGAGCTCGACCTCGAGGAGCAGGCGCCGGCCGCCACCCTCGCCCGCGCGCTCGAGCCCGGCGCTCCGCCGGTCTGGGACGAGGCGCCGGACAACGTCGCGTTCACCGTCCGGATGGGCGACGAGGCCAGGGTGGAGGCGGCGCTCGGCGAGGCGGCGCACGTGGCCCTGGTCGAGATCCCGGTCAACCGCCTCGCCATGAGCCCGATGGAGCCGCGCGGCGGGCTCGGCGAGTTCGACCCGGCGACCGGCCGCTACACCCTCACCTCCGGCCACCAGAACCCGCACGACCTCCGCGACATCTTCTGTGATGACGTCTTCCGGATCGGCCGCGACCGGCTCCGGGTGATCAGCCCGGACATGGGCGGCTCGTTCGGCATGCGCGCGGACAGCTCGCCCGAGCTCGCGCTGGTCCTGTTCGCCGCCGGGAAGCTCGGCCGGCCAGTGAAGTGGATCGCCGACCGGAGCGAGTGCTTCCTCGCCGACCCGCACGGCCGGGACGAGGTCATGCGGGTCCGCCTCGGGCTCGACGCCGAGGGGCGGTTCACGGCGCTCCGGATCGACGTCGCGGCCGCGCTCGGCGCCTACTTCACCTTCTTCAGCCCGCTCCCGACCTTCGGCAACCTCCCGGGCTGCGCCGGCCCGTACCGCACGCCCGCGATCTACGGCGAGGTCAGGGGAGTGTTCACCAACACCACGCCGATCGCGCCCTACCGGGGCGCCGGCCGGCCCGAGGCGAGCCTCGCCATCGAGCACGCGATCGACGTCGCGGCCCGCGAGCTCGGGCTGGATCGCGGCGAGCTGCGGCGGAAGAACCTGATCTCGCCGGACGCCATGCCGTTCCAGACCGGCCTCACCTTCAACTACGACAGCGGCGACTTCGGCCGCGTCCTCGACCGCGCGCTGGAGCTCGCCGACGTCGCCGGCTTCGAGCAGCGCCGGCAGGAAGCGGCGAACCGCGGCCGGGCGCTCGGCCTCGGCATCGCCTCGACGGTCGAGCAGGCGGCGGGGCTGTTCGACGAGGCGGCCGAGCTCCGCTTCGAGGCCGACGGCAGCGTCACCATGGCGATGGGCACCCACTCCCACGGCCAGGGCCACGAGACCACCTTCAAGCAGGTGCTGCACCAGCAGCTCGGCGTGCCGTTCGAGAAGATCCGCTTCGTCCAGGGCGACACCGACCTCGTCGCCTACGGCCACGGCACCGGCGGCTCCCGCTGCTCGGGGCTCGGCGGCAGTGCCCTGGTCCGGGCCGCCGACGGGATCATCGACAAGGGCAAGGAGATCGCGTCCCACCTGTTCGAGGCGGCGGTCGCCGACGTCCGCTTCGAGGGCGGGCGGTTCACCGTCGCCGGCACCGACCGGAGCCTCACCCTCGACGAGATCGCCCGCGCCGCCCACGAGCGGGACGACCTGCCGGACGCGCTCAAGGGGGGGCTCGCCGCCGACGGGCGCTTCAAGCACGACGGGCCGACCTTCCCGAACGGGTGCCACGTCGCGGAGGTCGAGGTCGACCCGGAGACCGGGACCACGCAGCTGCTCCGCTACACCGCGGTCGGCGACTACGGCACGGTCCTGAACCCGCTCCTGCTCGAGGGCCAGGTCCACGGCGGGATCGTCCAGGGGGTGGGCCAGATCCTGATGGAGGACCTCGACTACGACCCGGACTCGGGCCAGCTCCGGACCGGCTCGTTCATGGACTACACCATGCCGCGCGCCGACGGCGTGCCGTTCATCCGGTTCGCGAGCGAGCCGGCGCCGACGCCCAAGAACCCGCTCGGCGTCAAGGGCGTGGGCGAGAGCGGCACGGTCGGCTCGATGCCGGCGGTGATGAACGCGGTGGTCGACGCCCTCGCCCCCTACGGCGTGCGCACGATCGCGATGCCCGCCACCCCGCACCGGGTCTGGCAGGCGATCAGCCGCGCCGCAGGGACGAAAGAGGCGGCCGACTGAGCCTCGACCAGGCCAGTGTCCGGTTGATCAGCCGATATCGTCGAGGAGGTCATTCCAACCAGCGTCATCCGATCCTAACGTAGCCACGGCATAGCGTGCGAAAATACGTTCCTCGGTCTTGAAATTGCACATTTCCAGTTGACGGCGTAGCTGCGTGATCGCGTTGCGCTCCGCGCGCCAATCGGATGGCGTCGCGCCAATCACCCATCGGAACGGCTTGCCGTTTAGACGCCCCTTGATCACGAAGTGCTTGCTACGCCTGACTTCCACATCTTCGAGACCCTTCTCTTGCAGCCTCGCGATGACTTTGGCAGGCCAAGGAGGGAGACCATAAAGAGAACGCATGTGCCATCACCGCTTGTGTGCAGTGACGACATTCACGTCATTCTCATAACATATCCTTGAGAGTCCATCCGTCCGCCGCTACTCAACCGTGACGCTCTTCGCCAAGTTGCGCGGCTGGTCGACGTCGGTGCCCTTTAGCACGGCGACGTGGTAGGCGAGGAGCTGGACCGGAATCGCGTACAGGATCGGCGCCACCACCGGGTCGATCTCGGGCAGCGCGACCGCGGTCTGGACGTAGGCCGAGAGCTGGTCGCAGCCGCGCTCGTCGGACAGGAGAATGACCCGCCCGCCCCGCGCCACGACCTCCTGGAGGTTGGACGCGGTCTTCTCGAACAGCGCGTCCCGCGGCGCCACGACCACGACAGGGGTGTCCTCGTCGATCAGCGCGATCGGCCCGTGCTTGAGCTCGCCCGCCGCATAGCCTTCGGCGTGGATGTAGCTGATTTCCTTGAGTTTCAGCGCTCCCTCCAGCGCGATCGCATAGGACGTGCCGCGACCCATGTAGAGCACGTCCCGGGCGTGCATGATCTCCTGCCCGATCTGCTCGAAGCGGGCGTCGTGCATCAGGACCTCGGCGGCCCGCGCCGGCACCTCGTCGAGCGCCTGGGTGAGCGCCGCCTCGCGCTCCTCGGAGAGGTGCCCGCGGGCGCGGGCGGCGCCGATCGCGAGGCAGGCGAGCGTCGCGAGCTGGGTGGTGAAGGCCTTGGTCGAGGCGACCCCGATCTCCGGCCCGGCGAGGGTCCGCACCTGGCCGTCGGCCTCCCGGGCGAGCGTGCTGTCCTGGACGTTGACCACGGCGATGGTCTTCAGGCCGAGCCGGCGGACGTGGCGCATGGCCTCGAGGGTGTCCGCGGTCTCGCCGGACTGCGAGACGAACAGCGCCGCCGAGCCCGGCTCGAGCGGCGTGCCGCGGTAGCGGAACTCGGAGCCGATGTCGAGGTCGACCGGGAGCCGGGCGAGCTGCTCGAACCAGTACTTGCCGACCATGCAGGCGTAGGAGGCGGTGCCGCACGCGACCATGGCGAGGCGCGGCAGGGTCCTGAAGTCGACCGGCAGGTCGGGCAGCGCGATCCGGTGGTCGGCCGGGTTGGCGAAGGTGCGAAGGGTGTCGCCGAGCACCGCCGGCTGCTCGTGGATCTCCTTGTGCATGAAGTGGCGGTGGTTGCCCTTGCCGATCAGGGCGCCGGAGAACGCGGTCTGCTTGATCTCGCGGCTCACCTCCTCCCCGGACGCATCCCGGATGGTCGCGCCGCGCGGCGTGATCACCGCCCAGTCGCCCTCCTCGAGGTACTGGATCCGGCTGGTCAGCGGCGCCAGGGCGAGGGCGTCGGAGCCCACGTACATCGCGCCGTCGCCGTAGCCGATCGCGAGCGGGCTGCCGCGCCGGGCGCAGATCAGGAGGTCGTGGTGCCCGGCGAACAGCAGCGCGAGGGCGAAGGCGCCGTCGAGGCGCTCGAGCGCCCGCCCTGCCGCCGCCACCGGCCCGTCGCCCTGCTCCATGTAGTGGTGGACCAGCTGCGGCACGACCTCGGTGTCGGTCTGGGTCGCGAAGGTGTGGCCCGCCCGGGTCAGCTCGTCCCGGAGGTGCTGGAAATTCTCGATGATGCCGTTGTGCACCACGGCGACGCCGCCGGCGGTGTGCGGGTGCGCGTTGTCCCGCGTCGGGCGGCCGTGGGTCGCCCAGCGGGTGTGGCCGATGCCGACCGTGCCGGCCAGCGGCTCCTCCTCGAGCACACGCTCCAGGTTGGCGAGCTTGCCCTCGGCGCGCCGGCGCTCGATCCGGCCGTCGACCAGAGTCGCGATGCCCGCGCTGTCGTAGCCGCGGTATTCGAGCCGGCGGAGCGCCTCGAACAGGAGGGGCGCCGCCAGATCAGGCCCGAGAATCCCGACGATGCCGCACATGACCCAGTTCTCCTGCTCTCGGATGGGGTGGCTCGATCCATGACATCAGCGCGAGCGGCGCGCCCGGAACTTCGCGGCGCCGCCCGGGCGATCGACCTGCGCGCCCCGCGCGGTGCTCAGCGAATCGTCCGGCACGTCGCGCGTGATGGTGCTGCCGGCGCCGACGATCGCCCGCTCGCCGATCCGGACCGGTGCCACGAGCGCGCTGTTGGAGCCGATGAAGGCGCCCGCGCCGATCTCGGTCCGGTGCTTGGCGAAGCCGTCGTAGTTGCAGGTGATGGTCCCGGCCCCGACGTTGGCCTTCGCCCCGATCCGGGCGTCCCCGACGTAGGTCAGGTGGTTGACCTTCGCGCCCGCCTCGATGCTCGCGGCCTTGACCTCGACGAAGTTGCCGATCCGCGCACCCTCCGCGACCTCGGTCCCCGGGCGCAGCCGGGCGAACGGCCCGATCTGGGCGCCGCCGGCGATCCGCACCCCCTCGAGATGGCAGAAGGACAGGATGCGCGCGCCCGGCTCCGCGGCCACGCCCGGGCCGAACACCACGTGCGGATGCACCTCGACATCGGCGGCGAGCCTGGTGTCGTGGCAGAGGAAGACGGTCTCCGGCGCGATCAGGGTCGCGCCGCCGTCCATCGCCGCCGCGCGCAGCCTCGCCTGCATCCTCGCTTCGGCCTCGGCGAGCTGGACCTGGCTGTTGATGCCGAGCCCCTCGACCCATGGCGCCGTGATCGCGCTGCACGTCCAGCCCCGGGCCCGCGCGTGCTCGACGACGTCGGTCAGGTAGTACTCGTTCTTGCCCTCGCGCAACGTGAGCGCGTCGAGCAGGGGCCCGAGCCGGGCGGCATCGAACGCCATCAGGCCGGCGTTGCAGATCCCGTCCCGGCGAAGCGCGGCGTCCGCGTGACGCTCCTCGACCAGCGCCGCGAGCCCCCGCTCGTCGAACAGCAGGCGGCCGTAGCCGGTCCGGTCGGGCGGCTCGAAGCCCATCACCGCGACCGCGGCATCCGCCCGCCGGCGGCTCTCGAGCAGCTCTTCGAGGGTGCAGGGCGTGATCAGCGGCGTGTCGCCGTACAGCACGAGGACGTCGCCCTCGTCCGGGAGGTGGTCGCGGGCGACCATCAGGGCGTGGCCGGTGCCGAGCTGCGGCTCCTGGATCACTCTCCGGGCACCCGGGCTGATCCGGTCGACCTCGGCGGCCACCCGGTCCATCCCGGCGGCGAGCACCAGGACGACCCGCTCCGGCCCGAGCCCCGCCGCGACGGCCAGCACGTGGCCGAGCATGCTGCGGCCGGCGATCGGGTGCAGCACCTTCGGCCGCACGGCACGCATCCGCGTCCCCTTGCCGGCGGCGAGGACGACGACCGAAAGCCTGCGGGACATGGAGCGCCTTTATGATGATCGAACGGCAGTAGGTAAACCGGCCACACTTTCGCGTGCAAGGGCAGTCCGCTACCCATGAGTCCGCTACCCATTGAAGGTGCCTCTCGCGTTCTGGAGACCGCCGCTTGTTCGAGCCATTCCGCGCGATCGTCTTCGACCTCGACGGGACCATCGTCGACACGGCGCCCGACCTGCACGACCAGCTCCGGATCACGCTCGCCGACTTCGGGCGGCCCTGCCCGCCGCTGGCCGCGGTCCGCTCCATGGTCGGCGACGGCGCGCGGGCGCTGATCGAACGCGGCTTCGCGGCCACCGGCGGCTGGCCGGAGAGCGCCGATCCGGATCAGCTCTATGGCAGCTTTCTCGCCCGGTACACGGCGGATCCGCTGCGCCTCAGCCGGCCGTTCGAAGGGCTCGAGGCGCTCCTCGGCGAGCTCTGCGCGGCCGGGCTCCGGCTCGCGATCTGCACCAACAAGCCGCAGGCGCCGACCCAGGGCATCCTCGACGGCCTCGCCCTCGCCCGGCGCTTCGAGGTGGTGGTCGGCGGCGACGTGCTCCCGATCCGGAAACCCGATCCCGGCCACCTCACGGCCGTCCTGCACGGGCTCGGCGTGACGGCGGCGGAAGGCGTCATGGTCGGCGACAGCGCGAACGACGTCCTGGCGGCCCGGGGCGTCGGCCTCCCCTCCGTGGTGGTGAGCTTCGGCTACACCCGCGTCCCGGCCGCCGATCTGGGCGCGGACCTGCTGATCGACCGCCTGGACCAGCTCCCGGGCGCGCTTCGCCGGCTCGCCCGGGACGATGCTCGCCGACCCTGCGCCGGGGCATACCGTTGATCCTCGGGCGGGCCACCGGCCCGGACGACCGACCCGACCGGGGTGTCGGTTTCCCTGCCGCGCACGCGGCGCGGATGCTCTTCTTCTTGAACCCGAAAGCGGCGTCCGGGGGGAGTTGCCAATCTAGGTCGCCAACCCGCCGGAAGCGGCGGAACCCTTAGCCATTTCGCGCTGGAAAATGGCTACACGGCCTTCAGCTTCTGCGCTAAGACAGACCGGGTGGGGGCGTCGGAGAGGGCCGGGCGCCGTTCGGAGTTGGTTCGATGATTGAGCGAAACGGGGCGCAGGCGACGGGCGGGTATCGCACCGACGTCGCGGCGACGGTCAAATGGTACAACCCGACCAAGGGGTTCGGTTTCGTGAAACCGACGGATGGTGCGCCCGACGCCTTCCTGCACGCCTCGCTGGTCACCCAGGCGGGGCACCAGTCGCTCGACCAGGGCGCCCAGCTGGTCTGCGACATCGCGATGGGCCCGCGCGGCCCCCAGGTGGCCGCGATCCACAGCGTCGAGCCGCCCGATCCCAACAGCGTGGAGCAGATGCCGATGGCGCCGCGGCGCCGGTTCGGCGGCCCGGGCTTCGGCGGCGGCTACCCGGGCGCCGGCGGCGGCAGCGGCCCGACGATCGAAGGCAAGGTCAAGTTCTACAACCCCGAGAAGGGCTTCGGCTTCGTGGTGCCCGACGACGGCAGCAAGGACGTGTTCGTCTCGGCGCGCACGCTGACCCGCGCCGGCATCGCCCAGCTGCAGCCCGAGCAGCGCGTCCGGGTCGCCACCCGCATGGGTGACAAGGGACCGATGGCGCACCGGGTCGAGCTCCTCTAGGACCCTGTCCGGCGGCCCGGCCGCTCCGGCCGGGCGTGCCGCCGCCGCGTCAGGAGGGGATCCCGAACGACGGAACCGCCTGCGCGCGGTTCCGCCTGGTCCGGGCTGATCCATCGGAGCAGAGCGACGTTCTTCCGACGAGCGGAAGGACGGCCGTGCCCGGTCCGTCTCATCGGAAAACTGCTGCAGCGGACCGGCAGCGGGTCCGTGCGGGTGCCGAGGGACGTCAGCGGACCAGCCGGTAGCCTCCGGGCTCGGTGACGAGGATCCTCGCGTTCGCCGGATCCGGCTCGATCTTCTGCCGGAGACGGTAGATATGGGTCTCCAGCGTGTGGGTCGTCACGCCGGCGTTGTAGCCCCAGACCTCGTCCAGCAGCACCTCCCGCGCGACCGGACGGTCGCCCATGCGGTAGAGGTACTTGAGGATCGAGGTTTCCTTCTCGGTCAGGTGGATCTTGCGGTTGCTGTCCGGCGCGATCAGCATCTTGGCGCTCGGCCGGAAGGTGTACGGCCCGATCGGGAACGTGGCGTCGTCGGACAGCTCGAACTGGCGGAGCTGGGAGCGTAGCCGGGCGAGCAGCACGCCGAGCCGGAACGGCTTCGGGATGTAGTCGTTGGCGCCGGAATCCAGGCCGAGGATGGTGTCGGCATCGCTGTCGTGCGCGGTCAGCATGATGATCGGCGTCTTGATCCCCTGCCGCCGCATCAACCGGCAGAGGTCGCGCCCGTCGGTATCGGGCAGCCCGACGTCCATCAGGATGATCTCGAAGTGGTGCTCCTTGACCTGAGCCAGCGCGGCCTTGCCGTCCTCGGCCTGCAGCACCGTGAACCCCTCGTGGAGCTCGAGCTGCTCGGCGAGCGAGCTGCGCAGGGACGCGTCGTCGTCGATGATCAGCACCCGCTTCGCGTTGGTCATCGCGTCCCCTACCGCCCTGCCCACGCGCCCTTGTGGGGCCCGCCCGCCCGGGCGGACGCTGCCAGCCCGGCTCAGGATCTAGCACATCTGGCTGCGGCTGCGAGCGGTCCTCTCGCTCAGGCCTCGGCGAGACCGAGCATCCCAAGCGTCCGCCCGACGAGCGGGTGTCCCGGTTCGCCGAACCTCCGAACGATGGTGAAGTGGTCGAGGCCGTTCTCGACCCGATGCTCGACCTTCTTGAGATGCGACTTCAGGTGCTCCACGTAAACTTGGCTTTGCCTCAGAAATTCCTCCGATTCCGCACCGCCGACCGCAACCACGACCGGCACGTCGGCCGGCAGGTCGAGACGGATCGGGCTCAATCGTCGCGCCTCCGCCTCGTCCAGGCCGAGGACGTCGTTGAGGTAGCAGCGGCGGATCGGCTCGAGATCGAACAGGCCGCTGATCGCGACCACGCCGGCGAGCAGATCCGCCGGCCCGCCCCGCGCCACCCAGTCGGTCGCGAGCGCCATCGCCGCGAGATGTCCGCCGGCAGAATGGCCGGAGACCACGATGCGCCCCGTGTCCAGGCCGAGCCCCCGCGCCTCCCGCTGCAGGAAGATCAGAGCCGCGCGGATCTGCTCGACGATCGTCCCGACCTCGACCTCGGGGGCCAGGTCGTAGCCGACCACCGCGACCGCCGCGCCCCGGGCCACGAAAGGTGCCGCGACGTAGGAGAAGTCCTTGCGGCTCAACCCCTGCCAGTAGCCGCCATGGATGAAGACGAGCAACGGCGCCGCGCCGCCTGAACCGGGCGGCGGGAACAGGTCGACCGCCTGTCGGCCGCCGGCGCCGTAGGCGAGATCGAGGAGCGCCCCGGCGGCACGCGCGCGAAAGACTTCGCTGTCCCTGGCGCAGGCGTCCAGATGCCTTTGAAAGTCCGGCACCCGCGCCCGGTTGTTGTACTGGGCGTCGAGCTCCGCGCGTTCCCGGGGATCCATTCCGTGCCTCATCCAGCGTCAGCCATACCCGGCTGCGATGGTAACCATTTCGTAAGCTTTGATCCCTCCTAATGCGATCGCCAGGAAGGCTTCTTTCGGGCGTCCGCGAGCGAAGGACTTCGATGCCGGCATTCCGAGATCGTCGGGTTCCGGGGCCTGCCACCGTGGCCCCCGCGTCGCCCGCCCGGTGGCCCGACGCCTGACCGGCGATGATCCTCGCCCTTCATGTTCTCTGGCTCGTGGTGCTGGCGGTCCACGCGCCGGCGGTCGCCTCGGAGCCGGGTGCGCGAGAGTTCGTGGTCGTCCTCGCGCTGCTCGGGACGTGGCGCTGCTGCTGGGGGTTGACCCATCTGAGCCGTGCCCTGATCTACCGGCGCGCGCGGTTCCCGGCCTTGCGTCGGGCAGCGGGCGCGCTCGGGCACGCCGGCCGGCCGAGCCACGTCTATCTCGTGATCACCAGCTTTCGCCACCCGGCCGAGACCACGGCCCGCGTCTTCCAGGCGGTGGTGGCGGAGGCGATGCGGTTCGGCGGCCCGGTCACCATCGTGGCCAGCATCGTCGAGGCCGGCGATCTCCGCCTGATCAAGCAGCTGGTCCGGCGGTTCGCGCCGCCCGACGAGGTCCGCCTCGTGCTGGTCCGGCGTCCGGCCCTCGGCAGGCGACACGCTCTCGCCTGCGCGCTCCGCGCGGTGTCCCGGAGGATGCCGGCTGAGGATGCGGCGGTCCTGGTGATGGATGGGGACACGCTCCTGCCCCTCGGCACCCTCGAGCGCAGCCTGCCGTTTCTGCGGTTGATGCCCGAGGTCGACGGGATCACCACCGACGAGGACAGCATCGGCGCCGGCGGTCGCCTGATGCAGGCGTGGCAGGCGCTCCGCGCCGCCCGGCGTCACCAGGTCATGTCCTCGATGGTCTTGTCGCGTCGGCTGATCGCGATGCCCGGGCGGATGTCGATCCTCCGCGCCCGGACGGCGACCGACGCCGATTTCATCCGCACGATCGAGCACGACGACCCGGGCCAGCGCCGACCGGGCCAGTTGCCGCTGCTCGCCGGCACGGGCGGGTCGGCCTGGCTCTGGCTGCTCCAGGCGGGGCGCGGCATGCTCTACCTCCCCGACGTCAGGGTGATCGCGATCGACCACCCGTCGGGGCGCGGCTTCGTCGGTGCCGGCACGACGCTGATGTTGCGCTGGTCCGGCGACATGCTGCGGACGGAAGCGCGCGCGATCGCGCTCGGACCCGGACGGATCGGCGCGTTCGCCTGGTGGTGCCTGGTCGGTCGGCGGATCTCGATGTGGACGCCCCTGATCGGAGCGATCGTGGTTCTCCCGCTGGCCGTCACGGCGTCCTGGGTGTTGCTGTGGACGTACGCGCTCTGGGTCGGCATCACGCGGCTGATCCAGTGCGTCCTCCTGCTGACCGCGCGGCCGCGCATCGACGGGCTGTGGCCGTTCCTGATCTACTACGGCCAGATCCAGGACGCCCTGGTCGGGATCTGGATCCTGCTCTGCTCCGGCCAACGGCGGTGGGCGCGCCCTGGCAGGGCGGCCGACGCCGTCACGGGTCGCCCGCGCCTCGCCGCCGCCGAGCTGGACGGCCTTGGCCTGAGCGCGCTGATCGCCGCGATCGACGTCCTGACCAACCTGCCCGACCTGCCGCCGCCCGGCGCCGGCCTCTAGGGACCGCCATGCAACCTCAAATCGTCCATGAGACCGAGGTCCATCGCCAGCATGTCCGGCTCAAGATCCCGATCCAGATCGAGCTCGACGGGGTCCGCTACCAGGTCGACGACTGGTCAGTCGGCGGCTTCGCGGTCGAGAGCGTGATGACCTCGCGCGACGCCGGCGAGCGCTTCACGGTCCGCATGATCTTCCCCTTCGAGGAGTTCGACATGTCGATGCGGCTCGACGCCCGCACGGTCTATGTCGATCAGGACCACGGGCGGTTCGGCTGCGCCTTCCTCGGCCTCTCCCGCGAGCAGATCGCGGTCTTCCGTTACCTGGTCGACGCGTACCTTTCGGGCGAGGTGGTGAGCGCCGGCGACATCCTGCAGATACGCTCGCGCGAGGCCGAGGGAAGGTTTCGCGCCCGACCCGATCTCGGCTCTTTCGGGCAGCCGGAGGTCGGGCTCGGCCGGCGCATCTGGACCTTCGGCGCGCTCGGCCTCGCGGGGCTGGCCCTTCTGACGCTGATCGGCCTCGGGATGCACGATCGGGTCTTCGCCATGACCGCGACGGGCGCGGTCGTGGACGCCCCGCTCCGCGAGATCCGGGCGCCGGTGGGTGGTCACTTCCTCGCCCTGGTCGAGCCGGGGGCAGAGGTCCGGACCGGAGACATGCTCGGTACGCTCGAGGCCGATGACGGGCGGGTCGAGCCGCTCACCAGCCCCTGCGACTGCGTGGTGCTCGATCAGATCGGCCGGCCGGGCGAGAGCGTTCAGAGCGGCGACCCCCTGCTCGCCCTGATCGGCGCCGGCGAGCCGCTCGTCGTCCGCGCGCAGCTCGCGCTCGAGGAGGTCGAGCGGCTCGAGGCCGGTGGTCGCGCCGAGATCCGGCTGCTCGGCCGGCGCGAGCCGAGGTTCGGCGAGATCGTCCGCATCGACCTCCGCCCGCGGCTCGAAGCGCTCGGCCGCAGCGCTTTCGCGGCGCCGGTGTCGCACCGTCTGGCCCAGGTCGTGGTCCGACCCGATCGTCCGTTCGAGATCGAGGAGTTCGGCGCCCTGGCCCGGCTCCGGTTCCTGTAGCGTCGCGCGCTGGACAGATCGAGCCGTCGGGCCCTAGTTTCGCCACGATTTTTCAACCCGAGAAGTGCCGCCACGTGCTCATCCCCGTGATCCTCGCCGGTGGCTCCGGCACCAGGTTGTGGCCACTGAGCCGCGCCGCCCGGCCCAAGCAGCTGGTCGCGGTGGTCGGCGACGAGACGCTCCTCCAGCAGACGGCGCGCCGGCTGCTGGCGGCGGCGCCCGCGAGCCGGATCGTCGTCGTCGGGGCGCGCGAGCACGATCCGGAGGTCCGTCGCCAGCTTCGGGCGCTCGATCCGGCGCTCGGCAGCCATCGCCTGCTCGAGCCGGCCGGCCGCAACACGGCGGCGGCGATCGCGCTCGCCGCGCTCTACGCGCTCGATCGCTTCGGCTCTGGCAGCGTGCTCCTGGTCTGTCCGTCCGACCACCTGATGACCCGGCCGGAGAGGTTCCTCGCGGCCGTCGTCCGGGCCGGGTCGCTCGCGGCTTCCGGCGACCTCGTGACCTTCGGGATCACCCCGAGCCGGCCCGAGACCGGCTACGGCTACATCCAGAGCGGCGGTGCGCGCGCGGACGCGGACGGCGCGCTCGAGGTGATCCGCTTCGTCGAGAAGCCGAGCCTCCGGGTCGCCGAGGAGATGCTCCGGGCGGGCGGCCACTTCTGGAACAGCGGGATCTTCCTGTTCCGGGCGAGCCGCATCCTCGACGAGCTTAGGCGCCACGCGCCAGAGATCCTGGAGCGCGTCCAGGCCGCCTACGAGGCGCGGACGGACGAGCCGGACGGCGCGCTCTCGGTCCCGGAGGAACGGTGGGGGGCGATCCCGGCGCAGCCCATCGACACGGCCGTGATGGAGCGCGCCGACCGGCTATCGGTGGTGCCGTGCGACCCCGGATGGTCCGACCTCGGCTCCTGGCAGGCGATCTGGGAGCACACCGGACAGGACGAAGCGGGCAACGCGAGCCGCGGCGACGTGCTGCTCGAGAACAGCGCCGGCTGCCTGGTCCGGGCCGAAGGTGGCCGCCTGGTCGCGCTCGCCGGGGTGCGGGATCTCGCCGTCATCGACACGCCGGATGCGCTGCTGGTCGCGGGACGCGGCGAGTCCGACGGCGTGCGCACCCTGGTCGCGGCCCTGGTCGCCGCGCAGCGGATGGAGGCGCAGATGGGACGAGGCGAGGACCGGCCCTGGGGGCGGTTCGACGTGCTGCACGAGGGCCCGGGCTTCAAGGTCAAGGAGATCCGGGTCGACCCCGGCGGCAAGCTCAGCCTGCAGAGCCATCGCCACCGGGCGGAGCACTGGGTGGTGGTCAGCGGCAAGGCGCGGGTCACGGTGGACGAGACGGTGCTCGATCTCGAGCCGGATCAGAGCGTCCACATCCCCCTCGGCGCCAGGCACCGGATGGAAAACCCGTTCGACGAGCCGATGCACCTGATCGAGGTCCAGTGCGGCAGCTACCTCGGCGAGGACGACATCGTCCGCTACGAGGACGTCTACGGCCGGACCTGAAGCGACGAGGGCACCAGCGGACAGGGGGAAGCCCCGCCCCGCTTCCCTGCGACGGCCTTGGGACAGCCGGCGGGCAACGCTTGCCTGTGATCGCTAACATTGGCAGGCCCGGACCGCCCCGGTACACTTGTCCGCATGGATCAGACCGAGGCCGAGCGATCCTCTGACGGCGCGCGCATCACCATGCAGGACGTGGCGCGGCGCGCCGGCGTCTCGACCATGACCGTCTCGCGCGCGCTGGCCGCGCCGGACAAGGTCGCGGAAGCGACCCGCGAGCGGGTCCGGACGGCCATCCGCGACCTCGGCTACGTGCCCGATCTGGTCGCCGGCAGCCTGTCGTCGGGCCGCAGCAGAATCGTCGCCGCCCTGGTCTCGACCCTCGCGAACTCGGTCTTCGCCGAGACCGTGGACGGCCTGACCGCGGGGCTCCGGGCGCACGGCTACCAGCTTCTCCTGGGCAGCACCGACTACTCCGCCGAGGCCGAGGAGGCGCTGGTCCGGGCCGTGCTCGGGCGACGCCCGGACGGCCTGGTCATCGCCGCCGGCGAGCACACCGCGGCGACCCGCCTCGCGCTCGAGCGGGCGCGGATTCCGATCGTCGAGACCTGGGACCTTCCGGACCGGCCGCTCGGCCTCGCGGTCGGGTTCTCCAACGTCGATGCGGGGCGCGCGATGACCGAGGCGCTGGCCGGCTGGGGCTACCGGGCGATCGCCTTCGCGGGTGGCGACCCGGCCGATTCCTTGCGCGGCCGCCTTCGGCGCGACGGCTACCTCGCCGCACTCCGGCGGCTCGGCCGCACGCCGATCGAGATCGCGGCGGGTCCGGGACGGAAGGCGATGGCGGCGGGGGCCGCCGCCGTCCGGACGCTCTGCGACCGCGACGCCCGCGCCGACGCCCTGTTCTGCGTCAGCGATCCGGTGGCGGCGGGCGCGATGATGGAATGCCGCCGGCGAAGCATCGCCGTCCCGGACGAGCTCGCGATCGTCGGCTTCGGCGACTTCGACATCGCCGGCGGGGACGCCCTCGAGCTGACCACGGTCAGGGTCCCGAAGTACGAGATCGGGGCACGCTCGGCCGCGATCCTGATCGAGGCGCTGGCCGGACAGCCGGTGGGCGCGCCGGTCGTCGACCTCGGCTTCGAGATCGTCCGTCGGCGGAGCGCCTGAGGCGGGCGCGGGACCGCCGCCCCGCAGCGTCCCGGGTTATGGATCCGGCCCCCGCGAGCGGCTCGGGGCGCTCAGACCGCGCGACGCTTGACGTAGCTCCCAGGCGCGTCCTCGATCACCTCGAGCCTGCCGTCGCCCGGGTGCCGCGCCTTGACCTTCCTGCCGGACTTCTCCGCGTTCCAGTCCCTCCAGTGCGGCCACCACGAGCCCGGCTGCTTCTCGGCTCCGGCGAGCCATGCGTCGGGGTCGGGCGGCAGCTTGCTGCCGGTCCAGTAGCCGTACTTCTCGACCGTCGGCGGGTTGATCACACCCGCGATGTGGCCGGAGCCGGCGAGCACGAAGGTGGTGTCGCCGCGGTAGATCTGGGTCGCGGCGTAGGTCGAGGTCCAGGGCGCGATGTGGTCCTCCCGGGTCGACAGCAGGTAGACCGGGACATCCACCGCCCGCAGATCGATCGGCACTCCGCCGAGCGTGATCCCGCCCGGCTCGATCAGCTTGTTCTCCTGATAGAACTTGCGCAGGTAGAAGCTGTGCATGGCGTAGGGCATGCGCGTGCTGTCGGAGTTCCAGTACAGGAGATCGAACGGGAACGGCTCCTTGCCGAGCAGATAGTTGTTGATCACGAACGACCAGATCAGGTCGTTGGCGCGCAGCATGTTGAACGTGGTCGCCATGGCCCGGCCGTCGAGGTAGCCCTTCTCGGCCATCATGTCGTCCATGGACTGGAGCTGCTCCTCGTCGATGAACACGCCGAGCTCGCCCGGGTCCTCGAAGTCGACCAGGCTCGCGAAGAAGGTCGCGGCCTTGACCCGGCGGTCGCCCTTGGCCGCCATCCAGGCGAGCGTGCAGGCGAGCAGGGTGCCGCCGAGGCAGTAGCCGATCGCATTCAGGTCCTTCTGCCCGGTCGCGTCCAGAACCGCCTGGATCGCGGCGAGCGTGCCCTCGCTCAGGTAGTCGTCGAACGACTTGTCCGCGAACCCCTCGTCCGGGTTGACCCACGAGATCACGAAGACCGTGAAGCCCTCGTCCACCGCCCACTTGACGAAGCTATTCTTGGGCTGCAGGTCGAGGATGTAGTACTTGTTGATCCAGGGCGGCACGATGAGCAGCGGCCGCTCGTAGACCTGCGCCGTGGTCGGCTGATACTGGATGAGCTGGATCAGGTCGTTCTGGAAGACCACCTTGCCCGGGGTCAGCCCGAGGTTGCGACCGAGCTCGAAGGCCTCGGTGTCGGTCATCTTGATGGCGAGCTTGCCGCGCCCCTTCTCGAGATCCTCGAGCAGGTGGCGGAGCCCCTTGAGCAGGTTCTCGCCGTGGCTGTCGAGCGTGGTGCGCAGCACCTCGGGGTTGGTCGCGACGAAGTTGCTCGGCGCCATCGCGTCGACGAACTGCCGGGTGTAGAAGTCGACCTTGGCGCGCGTCTTGTCGTCGAAGCCGTCGACCTCGTTGACCGTGTCGACCAGCCAGCGCGAGGTCAGGAGGTAGGACTGCTTGATGAAGTCGAAGAGCGCGTTCTCCTCCCACGCCGGGTCGCGGAAGCGGCGGTCGCCGCGCTCCGGCTCGGCCACCGGATCGGGATTGCAGCCGAGCATCCGCTGGGTGGTGTGCTGCCACAGCCGGAGATAATCCTGCCAGAGCGAGACCTGCGCCTGGACCAGGGTCTGCGGGTCGGTCATCAGCCGCGTGGTGAGCTCGAGGAAGGTCCGGTGCAGCTTGAGCGGATCCGGATCGTGCCCGTTCACCCGTCCGCCCCGCTGCGCGCAGTCGCGCAGCAGCTTCTGGCTGCTCTCGGCGATCGCCGCCATGGTCTCCGCGAGCTCGCTGACCTGAACCTGCCGGCTTTCCTGTTGCTCGGCCATCGGGCGTTCCTCTATCTTGTGATCAGGGCGCCGGAGCGGGCTCCGCGTCCGCCGGAATACCTGGTCCCGACAGGCGGAAGCGCGTGAGCCGATTGTCCGGCATTCTTGGTAAACCTGCGGTTAACTCCCGCGTCTCCATGCAACCTGCACGTGGCCGAACTTGTAGACGATCGCCCGCCTCCGGCCAAGCGCCTTTGCTGCGGCGCACCAAGGCGTTGCCCGTCGCGCTCGCGCTGACCGCCGCGCTCCCCGCCTGCTCGACCGCCGACCGGTGGATGTTCGGCCCGGAGCCGGATCCTGCGACCCGGCCGGTCGTGGTGACGCCTCTGCCCGACGACGAACCCTATCCCTCCGTCGCGACCGTGCCGCCGAAGCCCCAGCTCAGCTACACCGTGGAGCAGAAGCGGGCGATCGTCGACGCGCTGGTCGCGGATCAGAAGAACGCCCGCTACACCAGTGAAATGGTTCGATATCGGAGCGGCGTCAACGCCACGCCGCCGGAGCTGCCGGAGGGCATGGCCGCGCTGCGCGGCGAGGACGTGATCGGCGCCGAAGCGCCGGTCGGGCCGGCGCTCCCGGGTCCCGTGGCGTATGACCTGGAGGATGGTGCGTCGTCGGACGACGGTGGGCGCACGCTGGAGCCCGAGGCGGCGCAGCTCGACGACGGCAGCCTCGACGACTTCGTGCGCGGCCTGGTGGACGAGACCGACGCCGAGCCGGACCTCGGCACCGATACCGCGCTCCTCGACCGCCGCAACCAGGACGCGGCACCGATCCCCGGCCGCAAGGGCAAGGAGAGCGCCTTCGCGGAGCTGTTCGTCTGGATCGGGCAGCAGCTCGGCGGTGCCGGCGAGACAGATCCCGCGACGCAGGGGGAGACGGCCGCCGACGCGGCGGCGCCGGTCGGGGGAGCTGTCGAGGCCACGGGCGAGGCAACTGGCGAGGGCGACGACCCGGCCGGCGCTGAACCGGTGGCGCCGGCGCCCGCGCCAGCGGAGCCCGAGCGGACGGCCGAGCCGCCGCCCGACGGCCTGCCCCGGCTGAAGCCGGACGAGGGGGCGGATCCACCGGCGCCGGCGCCGGCCAAGCCCGAGGACGAGGCGGAAGACCCGGAGGAGGACCAGGCCCGGAGTGCGCGCCCCGCCGGCACGCCACCGCCGGCGTGATCCACCTTCCCCTGCCGCCGAATGTGCGGTATCCGGCCGCCGCGAGGGGATGAGACTGCGGCGCGGCGCCGTCGGTCTTCCCGGTCCGGGCTCTGGAGCCGACGGAGGGCGCCGATGAAGGATCCGCAGTTCCACCGTATCCGCCGGCTCCCGCCCTACGTCTTCAGCGAGGTCAACGAGATGAAGGCGGCGGCGCGGGCGGCCGGCCGCGACATCATCGACCTCGGCATGGGCAACCCCGACAAGCCGCCGCCCCAGGCGGTGATCGACAAGCTCGCGGAGGCGCTGCGCGATCCCCGCGTGCACCGCTACTCGACCTCGCGCGGCATCCCGGGCCTCCGCCGGGCGCAGGCGGCCTACTACGCCCGCCGGTTCGGGGTGAAGCTCGACCCGGAGAGCGAGATCGTCGTCACCCTCGGCTCCAAGGAGGGCCTCGCCAATCTCGCGAGCGCGATCACCGCGCCCGGCGACGTCATCCTGGCCCCCAACCCGAGCTACCCGATCCACCCCTACGGCTTCATCATCGCCGGCGCCTCGATCCGCCACGTCCCGATGATGCCGGGCGCCGACCTGATGGCCGAGCTGGCGCGGGCGGTGCAGCATTCCGTGCCGCCGCCGACCGCGCTGGTGCTCAACTTCCCGGCCAATCCCACCGCCCAGGTGGTCGATCTCGACTTCTATCGCGAGGTCGTCGCGTTCGCCCGCCGGCACGAGATCTTCATCCTCTCGGACCTCGCCTACGCGGAGATCTGGTTCGACGCGCCGCCGCCCTCGATCCTCGAGGTGACGGGCGCCAGGGAGCTCGCGGTCGAGTTCACCTCGACCAGCAAGACCTACAACATGCCGGGCTGGCGGATCGGCTTCGCGGCCGGCAATCCGCGGCTGGTCGGGGCGCTGGCGCGGATCAAGTCCTATCTGGACTACGGCGCGTTCACCCCGATCCAGGTCGCGGCGGTCGCCGCGCTCAACGGCGACGAGGCCGAGATCGAGAAGGTCCGGACCCTGTATCGCGAGCGGCGCGACGTGCTGGTCCAGGGGCTCGAGGGCGCCGGCTGGCGGGTCCCCTCCCCGCCTGCCACCATGTTCGTCTGGGCGCCGCTCCCCGCCGCCTTCGAGGCGGTCGGCTCGCTCGCCTTCAGCAAGCTGCTGCTGGAGGAGGCCTGCGTCGCGGTCTCGCCGGGGATCGGCTTCGGCGAGCACGGCGAAGGCTTCGTGCGCATGGCGCTGGTCGAGAACCGGCAGCGTATCCGTCAGGCGGTGCGCAACATCCGGACGTTCCTCGGCCGGCACGCCGCCGGCATCGGACCGGCCCGCGAGGTGGCCTGAAGCATGAGCGCCCCCCTCCGCCTCGGCGTCGCGGGCCTCGGCACGGTCGGCGCTGCGCTGGTCCGCCTGCTCGACGAGAACGGGCCGGTGCTCGCCGCGCGGGCCGGCCGCCCGCTCCAGGTCGTGGCGGTCAGTGCCCGGGAGCGCGGCCGGGAGCGCGGCATCGACCTCGGCCGCTACCGCTGGCACGACCGGCCGCTCGCGCTCGCCGCCGATCCAGAGGTCGATGCGGTGGTCGAGCTGATCGGCGGCGCCGACGGCATCGCGCTCGACCTGACGCGCGCGGCGCTCGAGTCCGGACGGTCCGTGGTCACGGCGAACAAGGCGCTGCTCGCGCACCACGGCGCCGCGCTCGCCCGGCTCGCCGAGGCGCACGGCGCGACCATCGGCTTCGAGGCCGCGGTCGCGGGCGGCATCCCGATCGTCAAGGCGCTTCGGGAGGGGCTCGCCGGCAACCGGGTCAGCCGGCTGTTCGGCATCCTGAACGGCACCTGCAACTACATCCTGACCACGATGCGCGAGACCGGCCGGAGCTTCGAGGCGGTGCTCGCCGAAGCGCAGGCGCTGGGCTACGCCGAGGCCGACCCGACCTTCGACATCGACGGCATCGACGCGGCGCACAAGCTTTCGCTGCTCGCGTCCCTCGCCTTCGGCTGCCCACCCGACCTCGCTGGCGTCGAGACCGAGGGCATCCGCCACGTCTCGGCGCTCGACATCGCGTTCGCGAGCGAGATGGGATACCGGATCAAGCTGCTCGGCGTGGCGCGCCTGACCGAGCACGGCCTCGAGCAGCGGGTGCAGCCGAGCATGGTCCGGATCGGCACCCCGATCAGCCAGGTCGAGGGCGTGTTCAACGCGGTGAGCGTCGAGGGCGATCAGGTCGGGGCGACCCTGTTCGCGGGGCGCGGCGCCGGCGGCGGCCCGACCGCCTCGGCGGTGGCCGCGGACCTCGCCGACCTCGCGCGGGGCGACCGGCACCCGGTGTTCACGGTGCCGGCGGCGGAGCTCATGCCGTTCCCGCGCTCGCCGATGGCCCAGCACGTCGGCGCCTATTACTTCCGGCTGATGGTGGTCGACCGGCCCGGCGTGCTCGCCGATGTGGCGGCGTGCCTCCGCGATCACGACGTCTCGATCGAGGCGCTGATCCAGCGGGCGCGCAACCCGGGCGAGCTGGTGCCGATCGTGCTGACCACGCACGAGACGATCGAGGCCAGGATGGTCGGCGCGCTGACCAGCATCGGCGACCTCGATGCCGTGCTCGAGCCGCCGCGCATGATCAGGATCGAGAGCCTTTGAGCCGGAGCCGACGCTCCGGCGCCGCGCCAGCGGGGACCGTGGAGGAGCCAGGGATGAGCGGACGGTATCAGAGCGAGGATCGCAACCTCGCGCTCGAGGCGGTGCGGGTCACCGAGGCCGCGGCGATCGCGAGCGCGCGCTGGATGGGGCGCGGCGACGAGAAGGCGGCCGACCAGGCGGCGGTCGACGCGATGCGCTCGGCCCTCAACGTGCTCGACATCGAGGGCACGGTGGTGATCGGCGAGGGCGAGCGCGACGAGGCGCCGATGCTCTACATCGGCGAGAAGGTCGGCGACGGCGGCGGCGGGCGCAGGGTCGACATCGCCCTCGATCCGCTCGAAGGCACGACCATCACCGCGACCGGCGGGCCGAACGCCATCGCCTGCTTGGCCATGGCCCCCGAAGGCGGCTTCCTGAACGCGCCGGACACCTACATGGACAAGATCGCGGTCGGCGGCGGCCTGCCGGAGGGCGTGGTCGACCTCACCGCCGAGCCGGCGGTCAACCTTCGTAACCTCGCGGAAGCGAAGCGGGTCGAGATCAGCGACCTCGTGGTCCTGATCCTCGACCGGCCGCGCCATCAGGAGCTGATCGCGAAGGTGCGCGAGGCCGGCGCGCGGATCCGGCTGATCGGGGACGGCGACGTCGCCGGCGTGATCGCGACCGCGCGGCCGGAGAGCGGCATCGACATCTACATGGGGATCGGCGGCGCGCCGGAAGGGGTGCTCGCAGCGGCCGCGCTCCGTTGCATCGGCGGCCAGTTCCAGGGCCGGCTGACCTTCCGCAACGACGAGGAGCGCGAGCGCGCGCGGCGGATGGGGGTCGAGGATCTGGACCGGGTCTACGGAACCGAGGACCTCGCCGGCGGCGACGTCATGTTCGCCGCGACCGGCGTCACCGACGGCACGATGCTCGCGGGGGTGCGGCGCTTCCCGGGCGGCGTGATCACGGAGTCGATCATCATGCGCTCCAAGACCGGGACGGTTCGGATCATCAAGACAGAACACCACCTGCACCGGAAGAGCTC
>DASUSF010000314.1:0-5166 GCA_036375275.1 Geminicoccaceae bacterium
AGAAGCGCCGGCAGGGCTGAAACGGATAGCAGCTTCGTTCGCATGGTGATGCATCCCCCTCTTTGTGTGGTTGCCCGTAGCGTGCCTTCATCGGCACCGGTGCCGGGAGACCGTCCGCGCTGCCACCCTGGCCGTACGGACGGGTGCGCCCTCACGAGGCGGGCATGTCGACCACGCCGCCCCGACGCATCATGAAGCCTCCTGCTCCTGATCGCCCCCTGTGTCCGTCCGCAGGCCCTCGAGCAGGCGATCGCGGCCGTGCGCGACGTGCTGCTCCAGGAGCGTCGCCGCGCGCTCGCCGTCGCCCGCCCGGATCGCGTCGATGATCGCCCGGTGCTCCGCGTTGGACTCCTGCATCCGGCCGCGCGCCACCAGCGAGCGCCGCCGGAACAGGTGCAGCTCGTTGACCAGGCTCTCGTAGATCTCGAGCATGCGCCGGTTGCGGGCGCCCTCCATCAGGCAGCGGTGGAAGGCGACGTTGGCCGGGTAGTAGGCGTCGAGGTCCTCCGCCTCGCCCGCCGCCGCCATCTGGCGCCAGAGGTCCTCGAGCCGCTCGATCAGGTCCGGGTCGTTCTCGCCGGCGAGCTTGCGGCCCACCATTCCGAGCAGCGCCGAGCGCACCTCGTAGGCTTCGAGCGCTTCGGCCAGGCTGACCTCGCGCACGAACACGCCGCGGTTGACCACCGAGGTGACCAGGCCGGTGCGCTCGAGGCCCCGCAGCGCCTCGCGCACCGGGCCGCGGCTCACCTGGAGCCGCTGCGCCAGCCCGCCTTCGTTGAGGCGCTGCCCCGGCGACAGCTCGCCGGCGAGGATCATCCGCTCGACCTCGCGCTCGACCAGCCGCGAGAGCGATTCGCTGCGCAGCAAATCGATCGCATGGGTGACGGCCGGGCGGTCCATGCCATGGTCATGCCCTGTCGGCTGCAAACAGTCAACAATCCGTCGCCTCCGCCGCCCGGCGGGACCCGCTCATCCCGCGGCGACACCCGCCGCCTCCGCCTTGCCCACGAGGTACCGCCGCGCGGCCTGCATGTCGTCCAGCGAGCCGAAGGCGTTCATGTAGTGACCCTTGAAGCCTCTGGCCTCGATGCGCCTGAACATGTCGCCGAAGTCGAGGTCGCCCTGGCCCGGGACCAGGTGCACCTCGTAGCCGTTGCGGTGGCAGTCGGCGAGGCGCACCTCGGCCACCCGCTCCATCGGGATCGCATCGACGAAGCCCGGGATGCCTTCGGGGAGGAGATGCGCGTGGTTCGCGGTGAAGGAGAGCGCGAACGACGGCGAATCGATCTTCTCGTAGTAGCTCCGCCACTCCTCGATCGTATGGGCGAGGTAGTGGACCTCGGCGTTCTCGGGCTCCTTGTTCAGGTTCTCGAGCAGGAGGACGGCGCCCCTGGTCTCGGCGTACTCGACCATCCGCTGCAGCCGGTCGAGGCCGGCCGCCATCCGCATCTCGACGTCGGCGGTGAAGTGATAGCCGGCGTGGACCACGATCCACTTCGCGCCGAGCTTCGGACAGACGTCGATGTAGCCCTTCAGGTAGGCGTCCACCGCGTCGGACAGGATGGGCGAGTACTCGGCGACGTTGACCGCCGACAGCGTGTGCAGGCCGAGCTCGATGCCGTGGCGCTCGCAGGCGGAGCGGACGCCGCGGGCGCGGGCGTCGTCGAAGCTCGTGAAGGCGTTCGCGCCGGTGTCGAGCTGGATGTCGATGTGGTGGACCTGGTTGCGGGCGGCCCATTCGATGCCGTCCTCGAGCTTCATCCGTCGGCCGATGTCGACGCCGATCCGGTCGTACAGCGATGCCATGTCGTGCTCTCCCTGCGGTGTGAGGTTCGTGCGCCCGCCGGGCGTCGGAATCGGGCGGCGGAACCCCGACGATCCGCGTCCTTGACCGCCAGCGAACGCCTAGCTCTGGTCTACTGTTTATTGTTTACAGTTTGTGCCCCGGCTGTCACGTTCCGGCAAGCCGGGATCAGCGGAGCATCAACGACGTCATGGACGACCCGAGGGCGGAAGCCGTTGTGCAGACCACGAAGGACCTGCCGCTCGGCCGGGTCCGGGTTCTCGACCTGACGGTTGCGCGGGCCGGACCGACGTGCGTGCGGCACCTGGCGGACTGGGGCGCCGAGGTCATCCGGATCGAGGCGCCGCCGTCGGGCGACAACGACATCGCCGGCGACCGCGACGGCTTCGACTACCAGAACCTGCACCGCAACAAGCGCGCGATGAGCCTCGATCTCAAGTCCGCGAAAGGACGCGAGATCTTCTTCCGGCTGGCCGCGCGCGCCGACGTCATCGTCGAGAACATGCGCGCCCGGGTGAAGTACCGCCTCGGCATCGATTACGATTCCGTGCGACGGGTCAACCCGCGGATCGTCTACGCCTCGATCTCGGGCTTCGGCCAGAGCGGCCCCTACGGCCACCGCGCCGGCGTCGACCAGATCGCCCAGGGGATGGGCGGTCTGATGAGCATCACCGGCCATCCCGGCACCGACCCGGTGCGGGTCGGGATCCCGATCGCCGACCTGACCGCGGGCAACCTGCTGGCGCTCGCCGTCATGATGGCGCTGTTCCAGCGGGAGAGCACGGGCGAGGGGCGCTGGGTGCACACGAGCCTGCTCGAAGCCATGGTCTTCATGCTCGATTTCCAGGCCTCCCGCTGGCTCCTCGCGGGCCAGGTGGCGGGGCAGGCGGGCAACGACCACCCGACCTCGATCCCGACCGGCGTGTTCCCGACCGCCGACCGGCCGATCACCATCGCGGCCTCCTCGGGCCGGATGTGGGAGCGGTTCTGCGACGCGCTCGGCCGGCCCGAGTGGAAGGAGCGGGCCGAGTGGAGCACGCGGGACGGCCGGTCCGAGCACCGCGCCGAGATCAACCGGGCGATCGCCGGGGTCACGGCGACGCAGCCCAGCCTGCACTGGATCGAGCTCCTGGACGAGGCGGGGATCCCCTGCGGCCCGATCAACACCATCGACCAGGTCTTCGAGGACCCGCAGGTCGAGCATCTCGGGCTCGCCCGCCCGGTCGCGCATCCGCGCCTCGGCGAGCAGCGGCTGGTCGGCACGCCGATCAACTTCGAGGGGCTGGAGGACGAGATCCGACGGCCCACGTCCGAGCGGGGCCAGCACGGCGCCGAGATCCTGGCCGACCTCGGCTACGACGAGGCCGCCGTCGCCGCGCTCCGCGCCACGGGCGTCATCTGAACCCCATCCGCCACACAGGACAGAAGCGCCCGCCATGCAGCACGGCACCGCTCTCGAGCTCCCGACCGACAAGATCCTCGCCCGCAAGGGCGACGGCATCGGCTGGCTGACCTTCAACCAGCCCGAGCGCCGGAACGCGATCTCGCTCGCCATGTGGGATGCGGTCGCCCTCGCGGCCGAGGACTTCGCGCGCGACCCCGAGGTGCGGGTGGTGGTCATGAGCGGCGCCGGCGGCAAGGCCTTCGCGTCGGGAGCGGACATCAGCGAGTTCGAGAAGGCGCGCGCGGATGCCGACGCCGAGCGGGAGTACGCCCGCCACTCGAGCCGGGCGCGCGAGCTGCTCGCCGGCCTCGAGGTCCCCCTGATCGCGATGATCCAGGGCTACTGCATCGGCGGCGGCATGGCGACCGCGCTCCAGGCCGATCTCAGGATCGCCTCCTCCGACAGCCGCTTCGGCATCCCGGCCGCCCGGCTCGGCGTCTCGTACGGCTACACGGCGCTCGAGCGGCTGACCGCGCTCGCCGGGCCGGCGCTGGCGAAGGAGGTCATGTTCCTCGGCCGCCACTACACCGCCGCGCAGGCGCTCACCATGCGCCTCGTCAACCAGGTGGTGGAGCCGGACCAGCTGCTCGCCACCGTCGAGGGGATCGCCGGCGAGATCGTGCAGAACGCGCCGCTCTCGATCCGCGCCTCCAAGATCGCCATCGACCAGATCGCGGGCGATCCCGCGCGGCGCGACGCCGCGCTGGTCGAGGCCGCGAACCGCGCCTGCTTCGACAGCGCCGACTACCGCGAGGGCCGGCGCGCCTTCATGGAGAAGCGCACGCCGCGCTTCCAGGGACGCTGACCCGACCCCAGGCGGACTTTGCCGAGGCCGGCTGCTGCCGGCTCCACCGGCCCGTCAGAACTTGCCGTAGGCCCGGTACGCGTCCTGCGGGTCCATGCCGCCGAGGATCGCCGTCCTGACCTTGTTCTCGGTCCGGACCGCCTCTTCCGCCCGGCCGACGATCTCCTCCGCCCGCTCCCCCGGGAGGATCACCATGCCGTCCCGGTCGCCCAGCACGTAGTCGTCGCCGCGGACCGTCACATCGCCGATCGTGACCGGCTGGTCGAAGGCGTCCGGCAGCCAGTAGCCGACGATGTCCCGCGGCGTGAAGTAGCGGCACCACACCGGGAACCCGAGCTTCAGGATGAACTCGACGTCGCGGCAGCCGCCGTCGGCGACATAGCCGCGCACGCCCTTCAGCTTGAGCGTCTCGGCGGACAGCTCGCCCATGTGGGCGACCGTCGAGTCGTTCGGCTGGCAGATCAGGACCGCGCCCGCCCGCGCCCGCGACAGCAGCCCGGTCCAGCCGAGGAGGGTCGCGTGCGGGTCGGCCGACGGGTCGACCCGGCCGCTCACGACCTGGGCGCGCCCGGCGAGCCGCTGGGCGGGGAACAGTGGCCGGATGTCCGGCGGCAGGGTGAAGTCGCGCAACCCCATGCCGCGCATCACGTCGTGCACGACCCCCGAGTAGAGCAGCTCGAGCCTTCCAACCAGGTCCATCTCCGCCTCCCAGCGCCCCAGCGTCGCTGAGCTTCTAGAGCGGATCGGGGGAAGCGTATAGGCGACGCCGGGGGGAAACCGCGCCGCCAGCGTCGATCCATGGGCCCCGCGCCGGTAGCCCGAACGCCTCACCTGAACTAGGATGCGCCGGCATCTTCAGGGAGGGGCACCAGCATGCGCAGGTTCGTCATCGAACGCGATCTTCCGGAGGTCGGCAGCCTGGAGCGCGAGGAGCTCAAAGCCGCGGCGGCGAAGTCGAATGCCGCGCTCGCGGAGCTGGCGCCGGACATCCAGTGGGTCGAGTCCTACGTCGCCGACAACAAGACCTTCTGCATCTACCTCGCGACCGACGAGGACGTGATCAGGAAGCACAGCGAGATCAGCGGCTTCCCGGCGAACAAGATCACCGAGGTG
>DASUSF010000315.1:0-3735 GCA_036375275.1 Geminicoccaceae bacterium
GCACCGCCTCCGAGGGGTTGATGGCGGTCGAGCGCTCGTTCTCCATCATGTCGCGTGGCAGCAGATGGCGACGGTTCGAGGTGGCATAGAACACCACGTTCTCGGGCCTCCCTTCG
Organism: Geminicoccaceae bacterium; assembly: GCA_036375275.1. Taxonomy (GTDB): domain Bacteria; phylum Pseudomonadota; class Alphaproteobacteria; order Geminicoccales; family Geminicoccaceae; genus DASUSF01. Next base: position 117 of record DASUSF010000315.1, read on the forward strand.
ATGCCGCCCTCCAGCGCCGCCTTGAGCGACTTGTAGCTCGTGTCGCTCAGGTCGAAGCTCAGGTCGTCGCAGAACAGCAGGGCGCGGCGCCCGCTCGCGGCCAGCAGGCGGAGCAGGCCCGGCAGGCTGTGGACGTCCTCGCGGTGAATCTCGATCAGCAGCAGCGAGCCCGGCCGCTCAGCGTTCAGCCGGCCGTGGACGGCCTTCACGAGCGAGCTCTTGCCCATGCCGCGGGCGCCCCAGAGCAGCGCGTTGTTGGCCGGCGCGCCGCGCGCGAAACGCCGGGTGTTGGCCAGCAGGATGTCGCGCTGGCGGTCGATCCCGCGCAGGAGGTCCAGCTCGACGCGCGCCACCGTCGGCACCGGGCGGAGCAGCGCGGCGTCCGCCTCCCAGACGAAGGCGTCGGCGCCGGAGAGGTCGGCCGCGGCCGGCGGGGCCGGCGCCAGCCGCTCCAGGGCCGCCGCGATCCGGCCGAGCAGCCGGCGCGCGTCACCATCGGCGTTCTCGTCGTCGATCATCGTCTCTCCACATGCGAGGCCGCTTCGAGAAGGGGGTCGGGGCGAAATCGGCCGCGGGAACCCGTTGGCAGGCGCGGCCACGGCCCTTATATTCCGCGCCAGTCCGGATCGAAATTCCCTCGGGGAAGGTGATGCTTATAGCAACGGCTCACGCCCAGACCGGCGGCGCGCCGGCGGCGTTCGACTTCGTCTCGCTGATGCCGCTCGTGCTCATCTTCGTGGTGTTCTATTTCCTGCTGATCCGGCCGCAACAAAAGAAAATGAAGCAGCACCGCGAGATGATCGCGTCCCTCAAGCGGGGCGACAGGGTTCTCACGTCCGGCGGCATCATCGGAACCATCGTCAAGGTCGAGGAGGAGGAGGGCGTCCTCCTGGTCGAGATCGCCAAGGACGTCCGCGTGCGGGTCGCGCGCGGCACCGTCTCCGACCTCGTGAGCAAGCCGGCCGGGGCCGGCGGCGGGGCGCAGGCCCCGGCCTCCGCCGGCGCGGGCAAGGCCGCGAACGACCCCTCGGCCCCCGCCGCCGGCGGCGCCACCAAGGGCGGCGGCCTGATGTCGCGCCTGCTCGGCAGGTAGGTCGGCACCACCCGCGCGCGGAGCGTCCGGCGTCCCGTCATGCTGCAGTTTCCCCGCTGGAAAATCGCCCTCGTCCTCCTGGTGGTCCTGGCGGGCGTGGTCTACAGCCTGCCCAACCTGTTCCCCCGCGCCACCATGGAGCGCATGCCGGACTGGCTGCCGCACCAGCAGATCAACCTCGGCCTCGACCTCCAGGGCGGCTCGCACCTGCTGCTCGAGGTCGACGTCGGCGCGGTCGTCCGCGAGCGCCTGGAGAGCCTCGTGGACGAGGTGCGCCTCGCGCTCCGCGGCGAGCGCATCGGCTACCGCAACCTCGGCATCCAGGGCGAGGCCGTGAGCTTCACGCTCACCGATCCGGCCCAGGCGCCCCGTGCGCGCGAGCTGGTGGAGGCGCTGAACACCGACCCGCTCTCGGCCGAGCTGGAGATCGGTGCGTCCGAGGGCGGCCGGTTCCAGCTCGCGCTGACCGAGGACGCCCGGCAGGCGCGCGTGTCCGCCGCGGTCAGCCAGTCCCTGGAGATCGTCCGGCGCCGCATCGACGAGGTCGGCACGCGCGAGCCGACCATCCAGCGCCAGGGCGAGGACCGCATCCTGGTCCAGGTGCCGGGCGAGAAGGACCCGGAGCGGATCAAGGACCTGCTCGGCCAGACGGCGCGCCTGACCTTCCACCTCGTCGACCTCAGCACGACGCCGCAGGAGGCGCGCCAGGGCCGGCTGCCGCCCGGCTCGGTGCTGCTGCCGTCCGACGAGGTGGCCCCCGGCGGCCAGCCGGTCGAGTACGTCGTCCGCCGGCGCGTCGAGGTCAGCGGCGAGAACCTGATCGACGCCCAGCCGAGCTTCCAGCAGAACCAGCCGGTGGTGAGCTTCCGCTTCGATTCGGTCGGGGCGCGGAAGTTCGGCAACGTCACCCGCGAGCACGTCGGCGAGCTGCTCGCGATCGTGCTCGACGACAAGGTGATCAGCTCGCCGCGGATCCAGGAGCCGATCCTCGGCGGCAGCGGCGTGATCTCCGGCAGCTTCACCGTGCAGAGCGCCAACGAGCTCGCGATCCTGCTCCGCGCCGGCGCCCTGCCGGCGCCGCTCGAGATCATCGAGGAGCGCACCGTCGGTCCCGATCTCGGCGCGGATTCGATCGAGGCCGGGCAGTGGGCGAGCGTGCTCGCGATCATCATGGTGATGGTCTTCATGGCCCTCTACTACGGGCTGTTTGGGCTCGCCGCCGACGTCGCCCTGCTCATGAACCTCGTCCTCATGGTCGCGATCCTCTCGGTGCTGCAGGCGACCCTCACCCTGCCCGGCATCGCCGGCATCGTGCTGACCGTCGGCATGGCGGTCGATGCCAACGTCCTGATCTTCGAGCGGATCCGCGAAGAGGTCCGGATCGGAAAGTCGCCGCTGGCCGCGATCGACACCGGCTACCGCCAGGCCATGGGCACGATCCTCGACGCCAACATCACCACCCTGATCGCCGCGATCCTGCTCTACGCCTTCGGTTCGGGGCCGGTGCGGGGGTTCGCCGTGACGCTCGGAATCGGGATCATCACCTCGATGTTCACCGCCATCATGCTCACCCGCCTCCTGCTCGCGACCTGGCTGCGACGGACCCGACCGGTGGCCCTGCCGGTCTGAGCGAGAGAGCCACCCATGCTCACCTTCCGCCTGGTCCCCGACCGCACGACCATCCGCTTTCTCCGCTGGCGGAACGTCGCCTACGTCGTCTCCGGGATTCTGGTCCTCCTCTCGCTCGTTCTGCTGCCGATCCGCGGCCTGAACTACGGCATCGACTTTCAGGGCGGCACCCTGATCGAGGTCCGCATGCCGGGCGATGCCGCGGACATCGGGGCGATGCGCGCCGTCCTCGGTGGCCTTGGCCTCGGCGAGATCGCGCTCCAGGAGTTCGGACAGCCGACCGACGTCCTGATCCGGGTCCAGCGGCAGGCGGGCGAGCAGGAAGCGCAGCTGGCGGCGGTCGAGATGGTGAGACAAGCGCTCGACGAAGCTTTCGGGGGCGAGGTCAGCTACCGCCGGGTCGAGTTCGTCGGCCCGAAGGTCTCGGACGAGCTGCTCTCGGCCGGCCTCCAGGCGATGCTCTACGCGCTGCTCGCGATCCTCGCCTACATCTGGTTCCGCTTCGAGTGGCAGTTCGGCGTCGGCGCCGTGGTCGCGCTGATTCACGACGTCCTGGTGACGCTCCTGGTCTTCGAGGTCATCGGCCTCGAGTTCAACCTCTCGACGGTCGCGGCGCTGCTCACCATCATCGGCTACTCGCTCAACGACACGGTGGTCATCTATGACCGGGTGCGGGAGAATCTCAGGCGCTACAAGGCGATGCCGCTCGCCGACCTGATCGACCAGTCGCTCAACGAGACCCTCGCCCGCACCCTCATGACCTCGCTGACCACGCTGCTCGCCCTGCTCGCCCTGTTCGTGTTCGGCGGCCCGGTGATCCGCGGCTTCACCTTCGCCATGATCTGGGGGGTGGTGGTCGGCACCTACTCGACCATCTTCATCGCCTCGCCGCTTCTC
>DASUSF010000316.1:0-19663 GCA_036375275.1 Geminicoccaceae bacterium
CCGGGTCTCGCGGCGCACCGCGTTGATGCAGTCCCGGATCTCGTGGCACATGGTCAGGGTGAACATGTTGCCGTCGTCCGGCCGGTTCAGCGTCAGCCAGCCGATCGGCCCGTCCTCCTCATAGAGGATCGTTTCGAAGGTCATCCGGTCCTCCTACCTCGTGCTAGAGCCGTTCTCGATGAGGTGGAACCACCTTGGACAGCGAGTCGGTCGCGCTCATCGAAAGCGAACGGCTCCGCTCCAATGGGACAGAGCAGCTTTGTCCGGACGACCATCGCCGGACGGCGATCGCGTCCGACCGGATGCTGCTCTAGTGTCCTGATTCCGAAGTTGTTCCCATCATGCTTTGTTGGTCGGCAGCGTCCAGAGTTCTGGTGCCGAGGATGCCCGCCGCCTCGAGGCGGGCGATCTCGTCGTCGCCCATCCGGAGGAGCGAAGCCAGGACGGCGCGTCCGTGCTCGGCGAGCCCCGGCGGCGGCGTGCGCGCGGCGCCGGCTCCGCCGTCGATCCGGACGCCGGTCCCGACCTGCGGAATGTCGCGGCCGGCGTCGCCGGGCAGCCGGTAGAGGAGGCCGCGGGCCAGGAGCTCCGGATCCGACGCCACCTCGTCGAGGCGCTGGATCGGCCCCGCCGGCACGCCGTGCTCCTTGAACAGCGCGAGCCAGTGCGCGCGCGGCCGCGTCTCGAGGATCGCCTGGATCGCGGCCGCCAGCTCGGCGCGGACCGCGCGCCGGTCGACGTTGGTCGGATGCCGCCCCCGCCAGCCGGGCCGGTCGACCGCTTGGCAGAAGCGGCGCCAGATCGCATCGTTGCCGATCGCGAGCGTCATCGGCTCGTCCGCGGTCCGGAACACCTGGTAGATCGCGATCACGCTGTCTCTGGCACCGCTCCGCCGCATGAGCTCGCCGGAGCCGAGGTAGGGGACGAGGCGGGGCGTCATGAACCGGGTCATGCTCTCGACCAGGCTGACGTCGATCCGGTGGCCCCGGCCGGTCCGCTGCCGGTCGAGCAGCGCCGCCAGCGTCGCCATCGCCGCGTCCATGCCGGCGAGCAGGTCGGCCGCAGGCGTCCCCACCTTCTGCGGGTCGTTCTCGATCTCGCCGGTCAGGTCCATGACCCCGGAGAGGCCCTCCGCGATCAGGTCGTAGCAGGGCAGATCCGCCCGTTCGCCGGTGAGCCCGAAGCCGGTGAGCGAGACGTGGATCAGGTCCGGGCGCACCGCCTGCAGCGTCGCGGCGTCGGTTCCGAGCTTCGCCTGGAGGCGGGGCACCTGGTTCAGCACCACCACGTCGCACCGCCGGACCAGATCGAGCAGCAGCGCGTGCCCTTCGGGCTTCGCGTAGTCGAGGGCGAGGCTCTGCTTGTTCCGGTTGACCGAGAGGAACCAGAGGGACTCGCCGTCCAGGAACGGTGGCCCCCAGTGCCGCGCGTCGTCGCCGCCGCCCGGCCGCTCGACCTTGATGACCAGGGCGCCGTAGTCGCCGAGCAGCATGGTGGCGTAGGGCCCGGCGATCGAGGTCGTGAGGTCCAGGACCCGGACGCCCTCCAGCAGGCGGAAGGGCGTTCCGGCCGGCTCGGGCAGGCAGTCCATCGGCAGCGGCGCGCCCCGGCCCTTGTGCTCAGGGTCCTCCATGGCGATGCTCAGCCTCGCACGGCCGGACCCGGAACGGAAGGACATGGCGAGCAGGATCCCCGACGAGGCCGACGAGGCGACGCGGCGGCTGCTGGAATGGGTCGAGGCGAGCGACCAGCCGCCGATCACCGCGCAGACGCCGAGGCAGGCCAGGATTGCCTACGAGGAGGGGCTGACCCGGGTCGATTTCGCGCCGCGCGACCTCCCCGGCATCGCCGGGTTCGAGATCGACGGCGGCAGCGGGCGGCTCCGGGTCAGGCTCTATACCCCGTCGAGCGAGCCCGACCTGCCGCTGCTCGTCTACCTCCACGGCGGCGGCTTCGTGATCGGCAGCCTCGGCAGCCACGACCCGCTCTGCCGCGAGATCGCCGGCCGCGCCGGCTGCATGGTCCTGAACGTGGGCTACCGTCTGGCGCCCGAGCATCCCCATCCGGCCGCGCCGGCGGACGCGCGAGCGGCGCTGACATGGGCGCGCGCGCATGCTCGCGAACTCGGCGCCGATCCCGAGCGGCTCGCCCTCGCCGGCGACAGCGCCGGCGGCACCCTCGCGGCGCTCGCCGCCCGGCACGCCCGGGACCGGGGCATCCCGCTCCGCCTCCAGGCGCTCCTCTACCCGGCCCTCGACCAGGCGGGGTCGTATCCGTCGCGCGAGCGCTATGCCGACGTCTGGCCGATCGACCGGGCGACCATCCGCTGGTTTCAGCGTCACCAGCACGGGCACGACGATCCGATGCACGAGGTCGAGGCGTCGCCCGGCCGCGCCGACGACCTCGCCGGCCTCGCGCCCGCGTACATCCTGACCGCGGGGCTCGACCCGCTCCAGGACGAGGCGATCGCCTATGCCCGGAAGCTCGAGGCGGCCGGCGTGCCGGTCCGCCACCACCACGTCGACGGCACGATCCACGGCTTCCTCAACTTCGGCCGCGTGCTGCCCCACGTCGGCCCGGCGCTCGACGACCTTGCGGACGCTCTCCTCACCGCCTTCCGGGGCTGAAGCGGCTGCCCTCTTCGCGATCGGTGCAAAGCCTCTATAATCGCCGCAATGAATCGCGGCCGGGGGGGCCGCGACGGCAATCAAAGCTGGCGGCGACTTCCAAGGAAGCGCCCGTCGGGACGATCAGGAGGCTGCTCGATGACAAGGATCACTTCGACCTCGCTGGGTGCGCTCGCGCTGGGCGCAGCCCTGGCGGCGACCGGCCCGCTCGCCGCCCAGGAGAGCGTCAAGCTCGGCATCGTCGCGTTCCTCTCGGGTCCGGCGGCGGGGCCGTTCGGCGTGCCGGCCAAGAACGCCGCCGAGCTGATCATCGACGCCATGAACAACGGCGAGCTGCCGCCGCCCTACGATGGCAGCCCCAAGGGGCTCGCCGGCGCCACGGTCGAGGCGGTCTACATCGACGAGGCCGGCGGGACGACCACCCAGGTCACCGAGATGCGCAACCTGGTGCAGCGCCAGAACGTCGACGCGATCGTCGGCTACATCAGCTCCGGCAGCTGCCTCGCGGTCGCGCCGGTGGCCGAGGAGCTCCAGGTGCTGACCGTCTTCTTCGACTGCGGCACGCCCCGGATCTTCGAGGAGACCGACTACAAGTACGTGTTCCGGACCGCCCCGCACGCCACCATGGACGGGGTCGGCGCCGCCCGCTACGTGCTCGACCACATGGGCGAGATCAGCTCCTACGCCGGGGTCAACCAGAACTACGCCTGGGGCCAGGACAGCTGGCGCGACTTCGTCCTCAGCATGAAGGCGCTGGCGCCCGACGCGACCATCGACAAGGAGCTGTTCCCGAAGCTGTTCGCGGGCGAGTACGGCTCCGAGGTCTCGGCGCTGCAGGTCTCGGGGGCCGAGGCCTTGCACTCCAGCCTCTGGGGCGGCGACCTCGAGAGCTTCCTGTTCCAGAGCATCGCGCGCGGCCTGCCGCAGCAGATACGCTTCGTGCTGACCGCCGGCGAGCCCGCGATGTTCCGCCTCGCCGATCAGCTGCCCGAGGGCACGATCATCGGCGCCCGCGGCCCGCACGGCGTCCTCGCCCAGGAGAGCGAGATCAACGACTGGTTCCAGGAGGCCTTCAAGGAGCGCTTCGGCGAGCCCCCGGTGTACTCCGCCTACCACATGGCGCAGGCGCTGCTCGGCCTGAAGGCGGCGTACGACAAGGCGGCCGGGGAGGCGGGCGGTGTCCCGACCGAGGACCAGGTGATCGCGGCCTTCGAGAACCTCGAGTTCCAGGCGGTCGGCTCCAAGATCCAGATGAGCCTCGGCAAGGGCCACCAGGGCGTCTCGGAGACCGCCTACGGCGTCTTCAAGCTGGAGGACGGCGAGCCGAGCATCGCGGAGGTGATCCGCTACCCGGCCGCGTGCGTGAACCCGCCCGAAGGCACGGACAGCGTGTCCTGGCTCGAATCCGGCATGCCCGGCGCCCAGTGCGAATGAGCGTGACCTCCACCCCTGTCGTCGCCGGGCTCGACCCGGGCGTGTCCGGTTGAGCTCGGGGCGCAGATGCCGGGATCTGCCTGCCCGAGCCACGTCCAGGTGGATCGGGCAGGTCCGGGGCGGTGACCGCTTCCTCACCCTTCTCCGGCAGGATCGCGCCATGCCGGAGGCTATGGTGAGAGTCCGACCGCGCGCCAGAGCCCGGGCCGCGCGCGGATTCCCAGGATCGCATGGACCAGCCTCAGGATCTCAGGAAAAGGTTGCCGAGGTGTCGACCGGACATGCGTGGGCTCGTCCCGGCGATCCAGGATCGCCGGACGACATCCGCCGGACCCTGGATGCGCGGGCCGGGTCCGGGGGCGCCCGGTCGCGCTCCGGCGGATGGTCGCGCATGACCTGCGGGGTGCCGGTTCCGGACCTCGTCGGGGCGGGAGGAACACGGGGCAGGTCGAGCACTTGTTCATGCCTGCGCGTCGGGATCGGGTCGTGCCGCAGGCTAGGGTCGAGATCCGCCCGCCCGCCCGATCTCGTTCCCCGCAGGGAGTCTCAGGGTCGCATGGACCCCGTCCAGGAGGCCGTGGAGACGTGACCGGAACCCTGACCGGATACGCTCCCGTCGAGCCCGGCCACGGCAACGCCTCCGGGTCCGAGCCGGTGATCGGAGGCCTGATGGCCGAGGGCGGGGGATGCTGATCGCGTTCGCGATCCTGATGGACGGGCTGGTGTTCTCGTCCTGGCTGTTCATCGTCGCGGTCGGGCTGTCCCTGATCTTCGGCGTGATGAAGATCCTGAACGTCGCCCACGGCTCGTTCTACGCCTTCGGCGCCTACGGGGCGGCGACCCTGGTCGGGGTCTACTTCAACGCCGGCCTGCCCGTCGCCGGCGCCTTCGCGGCGATGCTGCTCGCGGCGGTCGCGATCGGGCTCGTCCTCGGCTTCGTGCTCGAGCGCGCCATCCTCCGGACGGTCTACGGCCGCGACGAGGTGATCATCGTGCTCGTCACCTACGCCACCTTCCTGATCCTCGAGGACGTCCTGCTCCTGATCTGGGGCGCCGACAGCTACTTCGCCTATCAGCCCTACGTCGCCATGGGCAACGTCCGGGTCGGGCGGATGGTGATCTCGAACTACGACCTGATGCTGATCGTGCTCGCGGTGCTGACCGCGCTGCTCGCCTGGTACGGCCTGAATCGCACCCGCTTCGGCAAGCTGCTCACCGCGGTGATCTACGACCGCGAGATCTCGACCGGGCTCGGGATCAACGTCAACCGCGTGTTCATGGTGACCTTCATCGCCGGCGCGATCCTCGGCGCCTTCGGCGGCGCCTTCACCGCGCCCAAGATCTCGGTCACGCCCGGGATCGGGGTCGAGGTGATCGTGCTCGCCTTCGCCGTGGTCGCGATCGGCGGCATGGGCAGCATCGCCGGCGCCATGATCGGGGCGCTGATCGTCGGGATCTGCCGCGCCGCGGCGGTCCATCTCCTGCCCGAGGTGGAGCTGTTCGTGATCTACGCGGTGATGGCGCTGGTCCTCGCGGTGCGCCCGGAGGGGCTGTTCAGCCGCGTCCAGGCGCGGAGGATCTGAGGCATGGGCAGGACGATCCTCGGCGACCGCACGCTGATCGGCCTCATGATCGCGGCGCTGCTCATGGCGGCGCTCGGCTTCGTCCTGCCGGACTGGGCGATCTTCCTCACCACCATCGCGGTCGCCAAGGCGATGGTCGTGCTCGGCCTCCTGATCCTCTGGCGGACCGGCCTGGTCTCGTTCGGCCAGGCGCTGTACTTTGGCGCCGGTGGCTACGCGGCAGGGCTCGCCGGCCGCTATCTCGGGCTGTCCGACGCGATCCTCCTGGTGCTGCTCGGCGGCATCGTGGCCGCGGTGGTGGCCTGGGTGATCGGCCTGCTGCTCGCGCGCTACCGCGAGATCTTCTTCGCCATGCTCAGCCTCGCCTTCTCGATGATTCTCTACGGCGTGCTGGTGAAGACCGAGGCGCTCGGCAGCACGGACGGGATCAACATCATCTCGCCGACCTTCCTCGGCTACGCGCCGGTCGGCGACGCCCAGATCTTCGCGGTCTACCTGTTCACCATCCTGCTCGGCCTGTTCGCGGCGGGCGCCGTCCGCATCTATCTCCAGTCGACCATCGGGATGCTCGCCAATCCGATCCGCGACAACGAGATCCGGGTCGAGTACCTCGGCATCTCGGTCCGCGGCGTGATCCACCTCAAGGTCGTGATCGCCGGCGGCCTCGCCGGCATCGGCGGCGTGCTGACCGCGCTCGCGGTCGGCCACATCGACCCCGAGATGGCGTACTGGACCACCTCCGGCGGCTTCGTGTTCGTCACCATCCTCGCCGGCACCGGCAGCGTCGCCGCACCGTTCGTGGGCTCGCTGCTGTTCGAGACGATCCGCTCCTTCGCCATGGAGTACGCCCCCGAGACCTGGCAGATCGTGCTCGGCTCGGCGCTGCTCGCGACCATCCTGTTCCTGCCCAACGGGCTCTGGTCGCTGCTCGAGCGCCGGCGACGACCCGCGGCGCCGCAGGAAGCCTGAGATGCCGGTCCTGACGGCGAAGGACCTCGGCAAGAGCTTCGATCACGTGGTCGCGGCCAAGGACATCAACCTCACCGTCGAGGCGGGCGAGACGATCGGGATCATCGGCGCGAACGGCGCCGGCAAGACCACCTTCGTCAACATGATCACCGGCTACCTGAAGCCGACCACCGGGCGCATCCTGCTCGGCGAGCGGGACATCACCGGCCTCGGCCCCAGGGAGATCACGGCGCTCGGCGTGTGCCGCTCGTTCCAGGTCGCGCAGGTCTTCCCGACCATGTCGGTCGAGGACAACATGGCGATCGCGCTCGGCCTCGCGCGCCGGGGCAGGGGCGCCCTCTGGCGCCCGCTGCACACCAACGCGCTGCTCGCGGACGCGGATGCGATGCTCGACCGCTTCCGGATCAACGACTACCGGGACGCGCTCGGCAGCGAGCTGCCGCAGGGGGTGAGGAAGCTCCTCGACATCGCCATGGCGGTCGCCTCCGAGCCGCAGATCCTGCTGCTCGACGAGCCGACCAGCGGGATCAGCGTCGAGGAGAAGTACGAGATCATGGACGTGGTCATGGGCGCGCTCCACGGCGAGCGCCGGACCATCCTGTTCGTCGAGCACGACATGGAGATCGTCGAGCGCTACGCCGGCCGGGTGCTCGCGTTCTACGACGGCACGGTGATCGCGGACGGACCCCCGGCGGACGCGCTCGCCGATCCCAAGGTGCGGGAGTTCATCATCGGCGAGGTGCTGCACCGCAGCCGGCGGAGCGAGGAACGCGCGGAACCGGCCGGTGCTTGAGGTCCGGAACCTCTCCGCCTCGATCGGGCCGTCCCGGATCCTCGACGACGTCGCGCTCCGAGTGCCGGAGGGCGAGATGTGCGGCCTGATCGGCCGCAACGGCGCCGGCAAGACCACCTTCATGCGCGCCGTGATGGGGCTGCTGCCCGCCGAGGGGAGGATCGAGCTCGGCCACGTCGACCTCGCCGCCGTGCACGCCCACGTCCGGCCGCACTACGGCCTCGGCTACATGCCGGAGGACCGTCGCCTCGTGCCCGAGTTCACGGTCGAGGAGAACATCATGCTGCCGGTCTGGTCGATGGACATCGAGGGCGCGCCCGGCCGGCTCGACTGGATCTTCTCGCTGATGCCGGAGATCGAGCAGTTCCGGCACCAGCGCGCGCTCGAGCTCTCGGGCGGGCAGCAGAAGCTGGTGGCGCTCGGCCGGGCGCTTATGGCGGGGACGAGGCTCCTGCTGCTCGACGAGCCGTTCGAGGGGCTCGCCCCGGCGCTCGCCCGGCGTCTCGGCGAGGTGATCTCGGGGCTCAGGGACGAGGGCATCTCGGCGCTGCTCGCCGAGTCCAACGAGACCCACGTCGCCGACCTGCTCGACCGGGTCTACCACATCGAGCGCGGCCGCATCACGAACGGCTGACCGGCGGGCCAGGGCTTCCGGAAAAGCAGAGCGCCGCCCGGAGGGCGGCCGGCCGGAAAAGCAAAGCGCCGCCCCGAAGGGCGGCGCAGCGACACGTTCAGTGGATTGGCGGTTGGTTGATCTTCGTTCCGCCTGCCTAGGCCACCCGCACGGACGTGACCAAAGCCCCGTGCGTGCTGCTGGCGCTCGGCGCCACCGTGACGTGAGACATTGGATCACCTCCTTTCGCTTGTTGCACCTGATCGCCAAATGACATCCGCGACGCGCTGTGTCAAAAGCTTTTTCCGTGAGCGACCTCGTGCCGCATTTGGCGCGAATCTACTCTTCGGCCGGCGCCCTGCGCTCCGCTCCCTGGCCGGTGAGCCGCAGGAACAGCTCCTCGAGGTCGGCCTCGCGCGTCCGCAGGTCGCTGATCACGAGGCCGCCCGCGCCCGCCCGGTCGAGCAGCTCGCCGACCCGGGTCCGGCTCGGGCGGTAGCGGATCACGAGGGCGCCGTCCTGGTCGATCCGGGCGTCGTGCCCGGCGAGCGTCTCCGGCACGGCGGCGAGCGGCTCGGTGAAGGTGACGTGCAGCTCCTTCTCGTCGAGCCGTCGCATCAGGGCGTTCTTGTCGTCGCTCGCCACCACCCGGCCCTGGTCGATGATCGCGATCCGGTCGCACATCGCCTCCGCCTCCTCGAGGTAGTGGGTGGTGAGGACGACGGTGACGCCCTGGGCGTTGAGGCCGCGCATGTAGGTCCAGAGGCTGCGCCTGAGCTCGACGTCGACCCCCGCGGTCGGCTCGTCGAGGACCACGACCGGGGGCTCGTGGATCAGCGCCTTGGCGACCAGGAGGCGGCGGCGCATGCCGCCGGAGAGCGTGCGCGCGTAGCCGTCGGCCCGGTCGGACAGGCCGACCGCGGCCAGGATCTCGTCGGTCCGCCGCTCGGACCGGGGGACGCCGTAGAGCCCGGCCTGGATCTCGAGGCTCTCGCGCGGGGTGAAGAACGGATCGATGTTCAGCTCCTGCGGCACGATCCCGATCATCCGCCGCGCGCGACGCGGGTTGACGTCGATGTCGAAGCCCCAGATCCGGGCGGTGCCGCCGGTCTTGATGACCAGGCCGGCGAGGATGTTGATCAGCGTCGACTTGCCGGCGCCGTTCGGCCCGAGCAGGCCGAACACCGAGCCGCGCGGCACCTCGTGGTCGACGGCGCGGAGCGCTTCCTTCGGCGCCTGGCGGCGGTTCCCGGCGTAGGTCTTGCGGAGCGCCAGGACCTCGATCGCGAGCGGTGGCGCGCCGTAGCGCGCGACCACCTCGCCGACCCGCCCCGGCCGGAGCGCGGCGCCGCCCGTGGCGCTGGCCGGACGGTCGTTCATCGGCGGACCGCGTTCGGCGGGATCGGCGACATGGCGCGGTCATAGCCGGCCGTCCGGACGATCACAAGGCGGAGCGGCGGCGCGCGCCGCGTCGCCGCCTCAGCCCGTCCGGTCGCGCGCCCGGAGCGCGGCCTTGAGCGCGCGCTCCACGTCCTCCTGCTGGTAGGGCTTCGGCAGGATGCCGCAGGCCCGGTACATCTCGGGCAGGACGTCGGCGCCGTAGCCGGTCGCGAAGACCAGCGGCACGCCCCGCTCGAGCAGCCGTTCCGCGACCCCGAAGATGCGCTCGCCGCCGATGTTGACGTCGAGCACGGCGGCATCGAGCGGCTGCCCGCTGTCCACGATCTCCTCCGCGCGCGCGAGGCGGAGGACGGGACCGACGACGTTGCAGCCGAGGGCGGTCAGCATGTGCTCGAGCAGCATCGCGACCAGGGTCTCGTCCTCGACCGCGAGGACGTCGAGCCCCGCGAGGTCGGGGCCGCCGTCCGCCGCCCCGCTCATCGCCACCCCGGCGGGAGCGGGATCGAGACGGCGAGGGTCAACCCCTCCGGCTCGAAGCGGAGGTCGGTCGAGCCGCCGAGCTCCCCCTCCAGGCTCATCCGGATCAGGCGGGTGCCGAATCCGGGCCGGCCCGGCGGCGCCACCCCGGGGCCGTCCCGCTCCCGCCAGCTCAGCGACAGCCAGCGGCAGCCCTCGGCGTCGCGGAGGCCCCAGCCGACCTCGACCCGCCCCCGCTCGCTGGTGAGAGCGCCGTGCTTCGCGGCGTTGGTCGCGAGCTCGTGGAACACCATGCCGAGCGCGAGCGCGGCCCGTGGCGGCACGCGCACGACCGGGCCCGAGAGGCGGAAGCGCTCCGGCCCATAGGGCGTCAGCTCCTGCACGAGGAGGTCGCGCAGCTCCGCCCCCGCCCAGTTGCTGCGGCTGAGCAGGTTGTGCGCCTGGGAGAGCGCCACGATCCGCGCCACGAACACCGCCCGCGCCGCCTCCGGGTCGGCTTGGCCGCGCAGCGTCTGCGTGGCGATCGACTGGACCGTGGCGAGCGTGTTCTTGACCCGGTGATTGAGCTCGTCGAGCAGCAGCTGCTGCCGCTCCTGCGCGCGCACGCCGTCGGTCCGGTCGGTCCCCTGGGCGAAGATGCCGGTGACCTCGCCGTCCGGGCCGAAGATCGGCGCGAAGGAGAAGTCGATGAAGGCTTCCTGCAGCGGCTCGGCCGGCGCCTGCTCCGGCATGACGACCCGGATCGCCTCCCCGGAGCGGGGCGATCCGGTCCGATAGACCTGGTCGAGGAGGTCGAAGAGCGCCTGGCCGTCGGTCTCGGGGAAGGCCTCGCGCACCCGCAGGCCGATGATGTCCCGCCCGCCGACGAAGCGCCTGCAGGCGTCGTTCACGAAGGTGTAGACGTGCTCCGGCCCCGACAGGACCGCGATCATGCCCGGCGCCTGCTGGAACAGCCGCCTGAAGTCGTCGGCCTCGTCGAGCAGCTGCTCCTTCGCCCGCTCCGCCTCCCGCGCCCGCTGCAGCAGATCCGACTCCCCATGGACCATGCGGAACGGCAACGAGGTCGCTCTCCTCAGCCGGGCGATCTCGGTCACGTCGACCGTGTTCTGGACGATGAACGCCACCTCGCCCCGCTCGTCCAGCAGCGGGGTGTGGACCGCGGTCCAGTAGCGCTGCTCGAGCCCGCCGCCCCGCTCGTCCGGCCGCGGAATCGCGTACGGGAGGTAGGCGATCGTGTCGGCGGCGCCGGTCTCGAGCACCCGCTGGAACGACTGCCGGAGCCGCCACCCGCTCTCGCCCTCGTTCGGGAACAGATCGAAGATCTTTCCGCCCAGGAGCTCGTCGAGGGAGCGCATGGTGACCCCCTGGTAGGCCGGGTTCGCCGCCACGTAGCGCAGCTCGCGGTCGAGCACCATGTACGGGCTCGGGATCGCGTCGAACACCGCCCTGAAGTCCACGTGCGCCGGGCCCGCGACATCTCGCCAGGCCGCGGCGGGGGCGAGCGCGGCGTCCCGGAGGTCGCTCACACCGCCTCGAAGCGGCCACTCGCCGCGGCGCGGAAGGTGGCGTCGATCACCGCCATGTTGCGGATCGCGTCCTCGAGCGGGAACGGTGGCGGCGCGCCGGTGCGGACGAGCTCTGCGAACACGTCGCCTTGGAGCGTGTACTGGTCCACCGCCTCGTGCTCCAGGGTCTCCGTCCCGCCCGCGCCCGCGAGCAGGACCCGGCAGCGCCGGTCGGGCGGCGCGTTGACCGGCACCTCGACCTCGATCCGGCCGTCGCTGCCGAAGATCAGCGCGCGCTGATAGGGCGCGATCTGGGTCGAGACGGTGAAGCTCGCCTGGGCGTCGCCGAAGTCGAGCAGCGCCGAGGTCAGGCGGTCGGTCCGGAACGCCGGATCGTGCTCGATCACGGCGGCGACCCGCGCCGGCTCCCGGCCGAGCACGAAGCGGGCGAGCGCGATCGGGTAGCAGCCGATGTCGTACAGCGCGCCGCCACCGATGTCGGCCCGGTTGCGCACGTTGTCCGGGTCCAGGTTGGCGTAGCCGAAGGTCATCTGGAACGCCCGGACATCGCCGATCCGGCCGGCCCGGACCAGCTCCCTGACCGCACGCCACTGCGGGTGCTGGCGGACCATGAACGCCTCGAGGATCAGGCGACCGGTGCGCTGCCGGACGCCGATCAGCTTCTCCGCCTCCTCGGCCGAGAGCGCGATCGGCTTCTCGCACAGCACGTGCTTGCCGGCGCTCGCCGCCTCGATCGTGATCGGGACGTGCAGGTGGTTCGGCAGCGGGTTGTAGACCGCCTCGATCCCGGCGTCCGCCAGCAGCTCGGCGTACGAGCCGTAGGCCCTGTCGATGCCGAGCTCGTCCGCGACCCGCCGCGCCCGCTCCGGGTCGCGGGACGCGATCGCGGCGATCCGGGTCAGCTTCCCCTTCTGCATCGCCGGGATCACCTTCTCCCGGGCGATCCGGGCCGTGCTGATGACGCCGAAGCGGACCGGCTCCATCGGCGCGCTCACTCCGCGTCCGGCCAGTCCGGCTTCCGCTTCTCCGCGAACGCGTCCATGCCTTCCCTGAAGGCGCGCCGGGTCGAGTTCTCGACCATGACGTCGGTGGTGAAGGCGTAGGCCTCCTCGATCCCCATCTCGATCTGGCGGTAGTAGGCCCGCTTGCCGAGCGCGATGACGTCCTTCGGCTTGTCGAGCAGCCGCCCCACCAGGTCGTCGAACGCCTCCTCGAGCTTTTCCGGCGCCACCACGCGGTTGACCAGGCCGAGGCGCCAGGCCTCGTCGGCCTCGATGAAATCGCCGGTGAACAGCATCTCGAGCGCCGGCTTGCGCGGCACGTTCCGGCTCAGCGCGACCATCGGGGTCGAGCAGAAGAAGCCGTACTTGATCCCGGACGTCGCGAAGCGGGCGTTCGAGGTCGCGAGCGCCAGATCGCACGCCGCGACCAGCTGGCAGCCGGCGGCGGTCGCGATGCCGTCGACCAGCGCGACCACCGGCTGCGGCAGGCGGGTCAGCTTGAGCATGATCCGGGAGCAGAGGGTGAACACCTCGCGCATCACCTCGGGCGTCATCGCGCCCCGGATCTCCTTGAGGTCGTGGCCGGCGCAGAAGGCGCGGCCGGTGCCGGCGATCACCACCACCCGGATGGCCGGGTCGGCGGCGATCACGTCGAGCTCGCGTTCCAGCGCCTCGAGCATCGCGCGCGAGAGGGAGTTGTAGGCCGCCGGCCGGTTGAGGGTCAGGCCGGCGACCCCCAGGGCGTCATTGCGGAGCAGCACCGGCTCCTCCGCCGCCGGGACCTCGTCCCCGACCTTCTCGACCGTGTCCATGTCCGTCATCGCCGTCTCCTCCTCGCCGCGCGCTCCTTATAGGTCATAGGACGGGCGGCGTCAGGGGCGGAAGCCCGGAAACCACCGTGCGGGGGCGCGCCGCTCCCGCGATTGCACAGCGCGCCCCGGTGGTCTATGCGGAGGCGGGCTTCGGACGGGGCACATGGAAGGCTTCTCGAGCTTCGTCGGCTGGGCGGTCGACGCCATCCGGGCGGTCAACGACCACGCGGCGACGATGGACGGTCGCGCCGCCTTCGTGCTCGGCCTCTTGACCTGGTTCGTGATCGAGCAGGCCATCCGCCGTCTCGCGGGCGCGCTCCGGATCGCGATCATCGTCGGCGCGGTCGGCGCGGGCGGCCTCGGCCTCGCCGCCGCCATCGCCTCGCTCGCCGGCGACCCGCCGGCTTCCGGCGCGCCGTGAGCCGGAGCGGCAGGCGGACCGGCGCCCGCGGCATTGACAGGCCCCCGCCGAGCGCTTAGGTAGGCGCGCGTCCCGAGCCGGCGGCCCGGGCGTCCGTCATGGCTATTTCCGAACAACCGGGCGCGGTTCCGATGAAGACCTACTCCGCCACGCCGAAGGACATCGAGCGCGGCTGGTACCTGATCGACGCCGAGGACATGGTGCTCGGCCGGCTGGCCGCGTTCGTGGCCGACCGGCTGCGCGGCAAGCACAAGGCGATGTACACCCCGAACCTCGACTGCGGCGATCACGTGGTCGTGGTCAACGCCGAAAAGGTCGCGCTCACCGGCAACAAGCGGGCGAGCAAGACCTATTACTGGCACACGGGCTATCCCGGCGGGATCAAGGCCCGCACCGCCGAGAAGACGCTCGATGGCGCGTTCCCCGAGCGGGTGATCGAGAAGGCGGTGCAGCGGATGCTGCCGAAGGGCGCGCTCGGCCGCGCCCAGATCAAGAAGCTGCACGTCTACAAGGGCGGCGAGCACCCGCACCGCGGGCAGACGCCCGAGGCGGTCGATCTCGCTGCCAGGAACCGCAAGAACTCCGTGAGGGCGTCCGCCGATGGCTGAGAGCACCCGTACCCTCGCCGACCTCAGGAGCCTCGCCCAGCCGGTCGCCGCCGAGCCCGAGGTCGAGCCCCAGCAGCCGAAGATCGATGCGCTCGGCCGGGCGTACGCGACCGGGCGGCGCAAGGAGGCGGTGGCCCGGGTCTGGGTCAAACCCGGGGCGGGGCGGGTCACGGTCAACGGCCGCGACGTCGAGAAGTACTTCGCCCGCGCGGTGCTGCGGATGATCGTCAACCAGCCGTTCGCGGCCGTCGGGCGGGTGCAGCACTTCGACGTGGTCTGTACGGTCAAGGGCGGCGGGCTTTCGGGACAGGCGGGCGCGGTGCGCCACGGGGTCAGCCGGGCGCTCTGCGCCTACGACCCGAACCTCCGGCCGGTGCTCAAGTCGGGCGGCTTCCTGACCCGCGACGACCGCAAGGTCGAGCGCAAGAAGTACGGGCTCGCCAAGGCGCGGAAGAGCTTCCAGTTCTCCAAGCGCTGAGCGCATCCGAGGGCCATTCTAGGGCGCCTGCGGGCGCCTTCTCCGCTGATCGAAGACGAAGCCGGGAGCGCCCGCTCCCGGTCCTCGGCGCTCGAGCCCTCGTGCCTTGCCTCCTCTCCCCGACGGCGGCGCTCTTCGGCGGGTTCCTCGACTGCATCGCCCGGTCCCGGACCGAGATCGCCCGGCTGGTCCTCGAGTCGGTCCGAAGGCGACGCGGCGGGGCCGACCGCCGCCGTCGGTCGAGCCGGCGGACCCTCAGTACTGAGGGTCCTGGCGGGCGGTCGCCGTGGGATCGGCCTCGGTGACGCCCGCGGGAGTGTCGGTGGTGACCGCGCTCCCGGACACGCCCTCGCTGCTCATGATGAACAGCCGGCCGCAGTACGGGCACTTCGTCCGCCCCTCGTGATCCATCGCGAGCCAGACGCGCGGATGACCGAGCGCGCCGACGCCGCCGTCGCAGGCGACGCTCTCCTCGTCGATGTGGATGACCTCGGGCGGCTCTGCCATCGATGCGCTCCGTTCCGGCTCCCGCCGGACCATAGGCAGGGCGCCGGTCGTCTTGCAAGCGCGCGGCCGGTCCGACGGCGCGGGCGCTGGCGTCGCCGCCGCGCGTGGGCATAATCGAAGGCGGCCGGCCGCAAGGGGCCGCCGTCCCGGAAGGTCTTGCCCATGCTGCTCGTGTTCGGCTCGCTCAACGTCGACCTGCTGTTCGCGGTCGAGGCGCTGCCTCGCGCCGGCGAGACCGTGCTCTGTCCGGGGTACGAGCTGGCGCCCGGCGGCAAGGGCGCCAACCAGGCCGCCGCCGCCGCCAAGGCCGGCGCGGAGGTGCGGATGGCCGGCCGGACCGGCGACGACGAGTTCGGACGCCTGGTCCGGGCGGCGCTCGCCGGCGCCGGCGTCGACTGCGGCCTGGTCGGCCTGGACCCGCGGCGGACCGGCACCGCCGTGATCGGGGTCGACCCGCTCGGTGAGAACCAGATCATCGTCGCGAGCGGCGCCAACCTCGGCGCCACGGCCGAGCAGGTTCCCGACGCCGAGCTTCGGGCGGCGGGCACCCTTCTCTGTCAGAACGAGGTGCCGGGCGAGGCGACCTTCGCCCTGGTCCGGCGGGCCCGGAGCCTCGGGGTCAGGACCATCCTGAATCTCGCGCCGGCCTCGGCGGTCCCCGATCCGGTGCTCGACGCTGTCGACGTGCTGGTGGTGAACGAGGTCGAGGCGGCGGCCGCCGCCGGCATCGGCCAGGTCGGCGACCCGGCGGACCTGGCGCGCGATCTGGCGAAGAAGCACGATCTCGCCTGCATCGTGACCCTCGGCGCCAGCGGCGCGCTCGCGATCGGCCCGGACGGCGGCCACCGGGTGACCAGCCTCGAGGTCGACGCGGTCGACACGACCGGCGCCGGCGACGCGTTCGTCGGCGTGCTCGCCGCGGCGCTCGACGAGGGGCTGCCGCTCGAGCGGGCGCTCTGCCGGGCGAGCGTCGCCGCCGGCCTGACCTGCCTTCGGATCGGCGCGCAGAGCAGCCAGCCGGGTCGGGCAGCGATCGAGGCGCGCCTTGCGGACCTCGCCGACCTCGCGCCGTTCGCCTGAGGCTCCGCCGCCACACCCGCTATGGCCCGGAAGTTGCATCTTCGTTTATGTGTGGCGAAAGGCCTCGGCACACATTAAACCATAACGGGAAACGCCGGGCGGACCGGAAGGTTCCAGCGGAGACTCAGCATGGTGCGGAAGATCCTCACTGCCTCGTTGTTGAGCATGTCCTGCCTCCTCGTGCAGGGTGCAGAGGCACGCGTACCCCACGAGGCGGAGGTCGAGAGCTCCGCCGCGGGCGTGCGCCAGGCGGGACTGATCCAGCCCCGCTCCAAGCGCAGCGTGGCCGCGGCCGCATCGCCTCACCTGATCGACATCGATCAGGACGGGGCGGTCAGCCAGGACGAGGCCACCGCGCATTACGCCTGGCTGTTCGGCCTGCTGGACGTCGACGGCGACCGCACGGTGCGCGAGGCGGAATTCGTGGATGCGCTCGATGTCCGGCGGCCCGATCCGGCCCGCCGGGAGGCGCATCGGGCGCGGCTCGCCAGGATGTTCGCCCGCCTCGACGTGGACGACGACCTCCTGCTCCACCGCGAGGAGTTCCTGTCCGCCTGCCGGGTGCACTTCGCGAGCAGCGACAACGACGGCGACGGCCAGGTGTCGGTCTGGGAGTTCCGGACCCGCCGCCCGCTCTGAGCGGGCCGGCCGGGGATCGCCCACCGGACGACATCGTCGATCCCGGTCGCCTTCAGCCAGCGGCGCCGGTGCCGCCACGATGTGTCCAGGGCGTCGCGCTCCCGTCGACGGTCGTCCGACACCGCGTCGTCGGCGACGGCGCGGACCTCGACTTCAGCGCCGACCCGTTCGGCAGCTCGGCACCGGACGCTGGAACGCCTCGGCAACGGCGTGATCGGCCTGAAGTTCAGCTTCACCAGAGCGCTGGACGCGACGGCGGCACGGACCTGGAGCAGTTTCCGATGAGACAGACCCGCATCGAAGCGCGACGTCCTTCCGCTCATCGGATGGAAATTGCTCTGTTTCGATGGATCAGAGCGGATTCACCAGCTCGGAATCGCCTGCACGCGGTTCCCTCGTATCGGGATCCGCTCTAGCCTGCGGGCCGCTCGGCCATGGGAGAGGGGCGATCGCCGGCACGCCGGTTCTGGGGGTGCTGCTCGCGGGCGGGCAGGCGCGGCGGATGGGCGGCGGCGACAAGTGCCTGCGCCCGCTCGGCGGCCGGCCGATCCTGGAGCACGTGATCGCGCGGGCCGGGCCGCAGTGCGCGGCGCTGGTCTTGAACGCCAACGGCGACCCCGACCGGTTCGGGAGCTTCGGCCTCCCGGTGGTCGCGGACGTCGTCCCGGGCTCCGCCGGCCCGCTCGCGGGCGTCCTCACGGGCATGGCCCGGGCGCGGGCGCATCATCCGGACCTTCCCTGGATCGCGACCTTCGCGACCGACACGCCGTTCTTCCCCGCGGATCTGGTGGCGCGGCTGCTGCGGGCGGTCGAGCGGGACGGGGCCGACCTCGCCTGCGCCGCCTCGGGCGGGCGGGCGCATCCGGTGTTCGGCCTCTGGCCGGTCCGCCTGGAGGGCGACCTCGAGCGGGCGATGGTCGACGAGCAGATCCGCAAGGTCGACGTGTGGACCGCGCGCCATCGCCTGGTCCGGGTCGAGTTCGCCACCGAGCCGTTCGACCCGTTCTTCAACACCAACCGCCCGGACGACCTCGCAGAGGCGGAGCGGCTTCTGTTATCCTCGACCAGCACCACGCAGCGGATCTGAAGGATGACTTCAGCCTCGACCCGCGACGAGATCGTCCAGCGGATCCACGCCCGGCATCACGACCTCCGGAAGCTCGGCGTGAAGTCCCTGTCGCTGTTCG
This sequence comes from Geminicoccaceae bacterium, assembly GCA_036375275.1. Lineage (GTDB taxonomy): Bacteria > Pseudomonadota > Alphaproteobacteria > Geminicoccales > Geminicoccaceae > DASUSF01. The sequence goes on from DASUSF010000316.1 coordinate 18,157, forward strand.
GCTCCTCGACCCGTGACCGCCTCACCGACGACAGCGACGTGGACGTGCTGGTGCGCTTCGACGGCAAGGCGACCTTCGACGCCTTCATGGACCTGAAGCTGCTGCTCGAAGGCTGTCTTGGCCGGCGGGTGGATCTTGTCACCGAGACGGCTCTGCGACCGCAGCTCCGGCGCCGGATCGCGGCCGACCTCGTCCGTGTCGCGTGATCCTCGCCTCTTCCTCGCGGACATCGAGGAGAGCTGCCGCCGGATCCTGATGTACACCCGAGGTCTCGACCGACGCCGCTTCGGTCATGATACCCGGACGGTCGACGCGGTGCTCCGCAATCTCGAGGTGATCGGAGAAGCGGTCAAGCGGCTACCGCCGGAACTCGTACGGACGAGACGTCGATCGAGTGGCGCAGGATCGCCGGGCTCCGGGACATGCTCGCTCACGCCTACTTCGGCATCGACCTGGACATCGTCTGGGATGTGGTCCAGCACAAGATCGAGCCGCTGAAAGATCGTGTCGCCGAAATGATCGGCGGAGATGGCCGGGAGAGGAGACGATGACCCTCGCCGCCTGCATGTCGAGGCTCGGCACCGAGAGTGCCTTCGAGGTGCTGGCGCGCGCCAAGGCCCTCGAAGCGCAGGGCCGGAGCATCATCAACCTCGGGATCGGCCAGCCCGACTTCCCGACCCCGGACAACATCGTCGCCGCGGCGCAGAAGGCGCTCGCCGACGGCCACCACGGCTACACCCCCGCGAACGGGATCGTGCAGCTCCGCGAGGCGGTCTCAGACGACATGCACGCGCACCGGGGCGTGCGGGTCCACCCCGACCGGATCGTGATCGTGCCGGGCGGCAAGGTCACGATGTTCTTCGCGATCCAGATGTTCGGCGAGCCGGGCGTCGAGATCATGTATCCGGATCCCGGCTTCCCGATCTACCGCTCGGTGATCGAGTTCACCGGCGCGACGCCGGTGCCGATCCCGCTCCACGAGGACAAGGGCTTCGCGTTCTCGGCCGAGGAGGTGCTCGGCCAGATCACCGCGCGCACCCGGCTGATCATCGTCAACAGCCCGGCCAACCCGACCGGCGGAGTCGTGCCGCAGCACGAGCTGGACGCCCTGGTCAAGGGGCTCGAGCGGTTCCCGGACGTGCACGTCCTGTCCGACGAGATCTACGCCCGGATGGTCTACGACGGCGTGCCGCACGCGACCATGCTCGGCTACCCCGAGCTCGAGGACCGGCTGATCCTGCTCGACGGCTGGTCCAAGACCTACGCCATGACCGGCTGGCGGCTCGGCTACGCGGTCTGGCCCCGGCACCTGGTCGAGCACGCGACCCGGCTCGCGATCAACATCCACTCCTGCGTCAACGCCGCGACCCAGTGGGCGGGGATCGAGGCGCTCAAAGGGCCGCAGGACGCGGTGGAGCGAATGGTCGCCGCGTTCGACGAGCGCCGCAGGGTCATCCTCGAGCGCCTGAACGCCCTGCCCGGCTTTCGCTGCGTGCGCCCAGGCGGC
>DASUSF010000317.1:0-5985 GCA_036375275.1 Geminicoccaceae bacterium
ATCGTCCAAGGTGTCTCGCGCATCCTGCATGGTGTCGAAGAGGGCAGGGACCGCCGGGATCTGGAACCGCGGGTCGACGCCGACGTAGAGCTCGGCCGGCGTGATGCTCGCCTCGATGGTGCCGAGCTGCAGGCCCTCGAGGCACCGCCGCTCCGCGTTGGAACGGCGGCCGGACCGGGCTTGAACCTCAAGGCGCGCATGTCGGAAGGCGACGACAGGAAGCGAAGCGCGGACGTTGCCGACGGTTCGGCGCGGACCCGGGACGGCAGCCTGATCGCCTACACGCACTATCGGAATCCAGAGGCGCGCGCCCGCATCGCGCTGGCGCATTCGCTCGCGATGGACCGCTCGTTCTGGCAGCCGGTCGTCGAGCGGCTCCGCCCGGACGCCTCGGTGCTGGTCCACGACTGCCGCGGCCACGGCGCCTCCGACAAGCCGCCCGGCCCCTACACGGTCGAGCTGTTCGCGGACGACCTGGCCGATCTGCTCGATGCGGCCGGCTGGGAGCGGGCCGCGGTCGCCGGCGCGTCCATGGGTGGCTGCACCGCGCTCGCGTTCGCCGCCCGCTACCCCGGACGGACCACGGGGCTCGGCCTGATCGACACCACCGCCCGGTACGGGGAGGACGCGCCGGCCGCCTGGGCGGGACGCGCCGACAAGGCGCTGGAGGCAGGCCTCGAGGCGCTGGTCGGCTTCCAGACCGAGCGCTGGTTCGGCGACGCCTTCCGGAAGCAGCACCCGGAGGTGGTCGAGCGCTGCGTCGAGATCTTCCTCGCCAACGATCCGGCGGCCTACGCCGCGAGCTGCCACATGCTCGGCGCGTGCGACCTCCGGAACGCGCTGCCTTGCCTGCGCATGCCGGCCGCGATCGTCGTCGGCGAGGAGGACTACGCGACGCCGGTCGACATGGCGCGGGCGCTGCACGAGGGGATCCGCGGCTCCAGCCTGAAGGTCCTCGAGGGCGCGCGGCATCTGACCCCCCTGGAGCGGCCGGACGTCGTCGCGGCCGAGCTGCGGCGTCTCGTCGTGGCGGGTGGGCCGGCATGAGCGCGGCGGGCGCACGGATCGTGGCCGGGCCGACCGCCGACGGGCGGCTGGCCCGATGACCCCGTTCGAGCTCCTGCAGCCTCGGAGCTTCCGCGAGGCGATCGCGCTGCTCGATCCGGAGGACGTCGAGACCCGTCCCATGGCCGGCGGCACGGCGATCATGCTGATGATGAAGACCGGCATGTTCCGGCCGCGGCAGCTGGTGAGCCTCCGCGGCGTCGAGGCGAGCTACCGACGCATCGAGGTCGCGGACGACGGCGCGCTCCGCATCGGCGCCCTCACGCCGCTGGCGGCGCTGGAGCGCTCGCCCGACGTCGTCCGCCACGCGCCGGTCATCGCCCGGACGATGCGCCGCCTGTCCAACGTTCGCGTGCGCAACGTCGCGACCATCGGCGGCAGCCTCGGCCACGCCGATCCGCACATGGACCTGCCGCCGGTTCTGACGGCGCTGGGAGCGGAGGTGAAGGCGATTGGCTCCGCCGGCGAGCGGACGATCGCGGTCGCCGATCTCATCACCGACTACTACGAGACGGTGCTCCGGCCGGACGAGCTGGTCGCCGAAGTGAGGGTCCCCGCGCAGGCCGGGCGGCGGACGGCGTACATCAAGATGACGGCGCGGTCCGCCGACGACTGGCCCGCGGTCGGGATCGCCATCTCGCTCGGCGGGGGCGGGGACGCGATCGAGGATGCGCGGGTCGTGGTCAGCGCGGCGACGGCGCGGCCGACCCGGATCCGCGCTGCCGAGGAAGCGCTCCGGGGCGGTGGCGACCCGCTCGCAGCCGCGCGCCGCGCGGGCGAGGCGGCGGCCGAGGAGGCCGAGGTGATCGGCGATGCCCACGGCTCGGCGGCCTACAAGAAGCAGCTGATCCGGGTGTGCGTGGCGCGGGCCGCCGGCCAGGCTCTCGAGGCGCCCCCCGACGATCGGGGCTGAGCGGGCAGGGACGCGGGCCCGGCAGGGGAGGTCAGGTGCAGGTCGGGAGGTCCATACCCAGGTTCGAATCCCGGGCGAAGGTCACGGGCCGGGCGGAGTACGTCCACAACCTCCGCCTGCCCGGCATGCTCCACGCCAAGGTCTTCCGGAGCGTGGTGCCGCACGGCCGGATCAAGAGCATCGACGTCGGCGCCGCCGCCGCGATGGAGGGCGTGCACGCCGTCTGCACCGCCGCCGACCTGGAGGGCGTGGTCGAGAGCTTCGACTACGGCCCCGCCTTCCACGACCAGCCGCTGCTCGCCCGCGGCAAGGTCCGCCACGTCGGCGAGCCGGTGGCGGTCGTGCTCGCCAGCGACCCGCACGTCGCGGAGGAGGCCGTCCACCTCATCAGCGCGGAGTACGACCTGCTGCCCGCGGTCTACGACGAGGTGGAGGCGGCGGCAGCCACCGTCTTCGTCCACGACGAGCTGAAGCCCGCCGGCACCTTCCCCGACCTCAAGCACCTCGCCGGCCGCAAGGATACCAACGTCGCGCTCGATTACCGTCTGGTGCGCGGCGACGTCGAGCAGGGCTTCGCCGAGGCCGACCACGTGCTCGAGCACACCTTCCGGACCGCCCAGGTGATGCACGTCCCGCTCGAGCCGATGGTCTCGGTGGCCGACGCGGCGGACGGGCGGGTGACGATCCATACCGCGTCGCAGAGCCCGTCCTTCGTCCGCTCCGAGGTCGCCCGCCTGCTCGGCTGGCCGGAGAACCGGGTCCGCGTGAAGGTGCCCTTTCTCGGCGGCGGCTTCGGCGCCAAGCTCTACGTCAAGCTCGAGGCGCTGGTCGCGGTGCTCTCGGTCAAGCTGCAGCGGCCGGTCAGGCTGTCGCTGACCATGGAGGAGCAGTTCTTCACGATCAGCAAGCACGCCACCACGTTCCGCATCAAGAGCGGCGTCACCAGGGACGGCCGGGTGATCGCGCGGAGCTGCGACGTGTGGTGGAACGGCGGCGCCTATGCCGACATCGGGCCCCGGGTCACCCAGAAGTCGGGCTTCACCGCCGCGGGCCCGTACGACATCGACAACCTCCGTCTGGAATCCTTCGCGGTCTACACCAACCGGCCACCGGCCGGGGCGCTCCGCGGGTTCGGCATCCCCCAGCTGGTCTGGGCGTACGAGTGCCACACCGACATCATCGCGCGAACGCTCGGGATCGATCCGGTCGAGTTCCGGCGGAGGAACCTGCTCAAGGACGGCCGGCCGCAGGCGACCGGCACCATCATGCAGGATGCGGCGATCGGGGCGGTGCTCGAGCGGACCGCCGATCGCATGAACTGGGCGGCTCCCTTCGAGCGCGGCGAGGGATCGATCCGGCGCGGGCGCGGCATCGCCATCGGCTTCAAGGCGTCGGTCGCGCCGACCACCTCGGTCGCGATCGTCAACCTCTCGGGCGACGGCAGCTGCACGCTCTACTGCAGCACCGTCGACATGGGGCAGGGGTCGGACACGGCGATGGCGCAGATCGCGGCGGAGGAGCTCGGCATTGCGGCCGAATCGGTGACCGTCGTCCATCCGGACACCGACGTGACCCCGTACGACATGGCCACGCTCGGCTCGCGCTCGACCTTCCACATGGGCAACGCGGTGCGCCTCGCGGCCGCCGACGCCAACGCCAGGATCAAGGCGATGATGGACGAGCTCGGCATGCCCGCCGGCAGCAACGTCCCGGTCGCCGACATCCTGCGCCGGAAGTACGGCATGCAGGCGGGCAACATCATCGGCACCGGCAGCTTCGTCCCGAGGTACACGTCGCCCGACCACGACACCGGGCAGTCGGACGAGGTGACGCCGTTCTGGATGATCGGCGCGGCCGGCGCGGAGGTGGCGGTGGACACCGAGACCGGCCACGTCAGGGTCGAGCTTCTGATCAACGTCGCCGACGTCGGCCAGCCGATCAATCCCAGGGTCGTGGAGACGCAGCTCTCCGGCGCCGCGCTCATGCAGCTCGGCTTCACCCTGTTCGAGAAGATGGAGTTCGACGCCGGCGGGCAGCTGACCAATCCGTCGCTCGCCGACTACAAGATCCCGGGCCTGCACGACGTGCCCGCGACGATCATCAACGAGACCGTCGACAACAGGCAGCGCAATGGCCCCTTCGGCGCCAAGGGCATCGGCGAGACCGCGACGTTCGGGGTCTCGCCGGCGATCGCCAATGCGATCGAGGATGCGGTCGGAATCCGCCTGACGGACCTGCCGATGACGCCCGAGGCGGTGTTCCGCGCGCTGCACGCGGCCGGTCCCGACGCCCTGCCGGATACGTGAGGATGGCGGAGCTGCGCAGCATCCGGTTCACCCTGAACGGCCGCGCGGCGACGGCGCAGGTCGCGCCGCACCACAACCTCGTGGAGATGCTGCAGGGCGGCTTCGGCCTGTTCGGCGCGCGCGAGAGCTGCGGCCAGGGCATGTGCGGCTGCTGCACGGTGATCGTGGACGGCGCGGCCGTGTCGGGCTGCCTCTACCTCGCGGCGCTGGTCGACGGCGCCGAGGTCGAGACCATCGAGGGGCTCGCGCCGGAAGGCGGGCTGCACCCGATCCAGGAGGCCTTCATCGAGGCGGGCGCGTTCCAGTGCGGCTTCTGCACGCCCGGATTCGTCCTGATGACGGAGCGCCTCCTGGCCGAGCATCCCGATCCGAGCGAGGACCAGATCCGTCACTACCTGTCCGGGAACCTCTGCCGGTGCGCCGCCTACCCGGAGATCGTGGCGGCGGTCCGGATGGCGGCCGGCAGGCGCAGGACAGGGTGAGGCGCGCGGCGAAGCCGAGCCGGTGCCTGCGGGGGCCGCGAGCCGAACCAGACCCAGGGAGGGACGCGCATGGCGGCCGACCGTGAACCCGCTTCCTTCGGCGACCTCCGGGGCTGGATCGACGCTCTGAAGGCGGTCGACGAGTACCAGGAGGTCGATGCGGAGGTCGACTGGAACGTCGAGCTCGGCACGGCCATGCGCCTCGCCCAGGGCGCCGGTGACGGCCCGGCGCTGATGTTCAGCAACATCAAGGGCTACAACGGCCCGTCCGCACGCTGCCGGCGCGTGTTCGGCAACAGCCTGAACTCCTACCGGCGGATCGCGATGATGATGGGGCTCGGGCCGGACGCCCCGCCGCAGGAGCTGGTGAAGCTGGCGCGCACCCTGCTCCAGGGCCGGGTGCCCCCGAAGATCGTCGACGCCGGTCCGGTCAAGGAGAACGTGCTCACGGGCGACGACATCGACCTGTTCGAGTTCCCGACGCCGCACTGGAACAGCATGGACGGCGGCCGCTACATCATCACCTTCGCCGGCTGCGTCACCCGGCACCCCGAGACCGGCGTGATGAACGTTGGCGTCTACCGCGGCATGGTCGCGAGCAAGGACGAGATCCCGATCCTGCTGTGGCGCGCCCAGCACATCGGCGACCACTTCACCGCCTACGAGAAGGCGGGGCTCAAGGAGATGCCGATCGCCTTCGCCATCGGCTGGGAGCCGTGCATGGACTTCTGCGCCGGCCAGCCGATCCCGCACGGGGTCTGCGAGTACGACGTGATGGGCTCGATCATGGGCAAGCCGGTCGAGCTCGTGAAGTGCGAGACGGTCGATCTCGAGGTTCCGGCGTCCGCGGAGATCGTGATCGAGGGGGTGATCAGCACCGATCCCGAGGATTTCGTCCTGGAGGGGCCGTTCGCCGAGTTCACCGGCTACGTCGCGGGCGACCGCTCCCCGAAGCCCACCTGCCGGGTGACCTGCATCACCCACCGCGACGACCCGATCCTCCGCGGCACGATCGAAGGCTCGCTGCCCGGGAGCTTCTCCGAGAACGCCATGTGCAGCTCGATCATGCGCTCGGCGACGGCGCGCTGATCGGCCGGGTGACGAACACGGTGAAGTCCATGTTGCTGCCGATCAGCGCGTTCCTGAGGTTCTGCTCGAGGATCGGGCCGAGCACGATGCCCAGCACCACGGCGGCGATCGGGAAGCGGAACTGGACCAG
>DASUSF010000318.1:0-4309 GCA_036375275.1 Geminicoccaceae bacterium
CCCTCGCCGCCTCGATGAACACCCTGAGATTGCGCCGGAGCTGCTCCTGCCCGATGAACTCGTCGAGGCGCTGTGGCCGCAGCGCCACATCCGCGTCGCCGGCGTTCGTCTCGCTGCGGAGCAGCCGTTCGTCCATGGGCGCCTTCTTACGGCATCGTCCGGAGGCGGCCAACGGCGATCGCGGGCGCAGGGATCGGGCGCGATCTCAGCCGGGGCCGAGCAGACGGAGGGCGAGGCGGATCAGCGCGTCCACCCGCGGCTCCGGCCCGGCCTCGTCCGCGGCCCGGGCGACGGCGGCCTGGGCGTCGTTCCGGCTGTAGCCGAGATTGACCAGCGCGGATACCGCGTCCTGGACGGCTCCGCCGCCGGGCAGCGGTCCGCTGCGGGCCGCTTCCCCGAGCGCGAGATCGGGTAGACGGTCCTTGAGCTCCGCGACGATCCGACCGGCGAGGCGGGGGCCGACGCCGCTCGCCCGGGCGAGCGTCGCCTTGTCCTGGCGCGCGACCGCGAGGGCGAGCTCGCCGCCGGACAGGATCCCGATCACCCCGAGAGCGACCCGCGCCCCCACCCCCTGCACCGTCTGCAGCAGGCGGAACCAGCGCCGCTCGGCCGGGTCGGTGAAGCCGAAGAGGGTGATGCTGTCCTCGCGCACCACGGTCTCGATGTGCAGGTCGAGGGCTGCGCCGGCGGGCGGCAGGGCAGCCAGGACCCGGACCGGGCAGAAGACGAGGTAGCCAACGCCGCCGACGTCGAGCACCAGGTGATCGTCGCCGACCGTGTCCAGATGGCCGCGCAGCCGCGCGATCATCGCAGGCCGAGGGCGCCCGCGATCCGCTGCCGGGTCGCATGGTGGTGGGCGTGGCAGAGCGCCACCGCGAGCGCGTCGGCGGCATCGGCGACCGGGCGGCCGCTGCCGGGAAGGAGGGTCGCGACCATCATCGCGACCTGGCGCTTCTGCGCGGCGCCGGTCCCGACCACCGAGCGCTTCACCGTCTTGGAGGCGTACTCGGCGACCTCGAGCCCGCCATGGGCGGCGACCAGGAGCACCACGCCCCGCGCGTGGCCGAGCTTGAGGGAGCTGCCGGCGTTGACGTTGACCACCGTCTCCTCGACCGCGGCGGCGTCCGGCCGATGCTCCAGGAGGATCGCCTCGAGCCCGCGGTAGAGCATGCACAGCCGCTCGGCGAGGCTCAGCTCCGCGAGCGTGGTGACGACGCCGGCGGCGCGGAAGCGGATGTGGTTGTCGTTGACGTCGATCACACCCCAGCCGGTCCTTTGCAGGCCGGGGTCCAGGCCCAGGAGGCGCATCAGGCGGCGGCCCGGCCGCGCGCGCTCACGCCGAGAGCCGCTCCAGCACGGCGTCGTCGACCTCGAAGTTCGCCACCACCCGCTGCACGTCGTCGTTGTCGTCGAGGGCGTCGAGCAGCTTGAACAGGGTTTCCGCCTGCTCGGGCGAGACCGGCACCGTGGTCTGGGGCCGCCAGCCGAGACGGGCTTCCTCGGCCGGGCCGAGCTCGGCCTCGAGCGCCTCGCGGACCGCGTTCAGGTCGTCGGGCGCGCAGGTCACGTCATGGCCGCCTTCGCCCGACTGGCAATCCTCGGCGCCGGCCTCGATCGCGACCTCGAGCATGCGTTCCGGATCGGCGGCCTCGCTCGCGTAGTGGATCTCGCCGATCCGGTCGAACTGGAAGCTCACGCTGCCGGTCTCGCCGAGCGAGCCGCCGAGCTTGGAGAAGGCGGCCCTGACCTCGGCCGCGGTCCGGTTGCGGTTGTCGGTGAGCGATTCGACGATCACCGCGACCCCGCCGGGGCCGTAGCCCTCGTAGCGCACCTCCTCGTAGCTCTCTCCTTCGCCGCCGCTGCCGCGCTTGATCGCCCGCTCGATGTTGTCCTTCGGCACGTTGGCGGCGCGCGCCGCCAGAAGCGCGCTCCGCAGCCGCGGGTTGGAGGCCGGGTCCGGCAGCCCGGCGCGCGCCGCAACCTGCACCTCCCTGATCAGCTTGGTGAACGTCTTGGCCCGTTTGGCGTCCTGGCGCCCCTTGCGGTGCATGATGTTCTTGAACTGGGAATGCCCGGCCATGGGTCGCCGTCCGTGTCAGCGCCTGGATGGGTCGCTGTCTAGAGCAGTTTCCGATGAGATGGAACCACCTTCAAGTCCAGGCAGACCCTTCGCTCATCGGAAGAAAACTGCTCTGTCTCAGCGATGTAGAGCATCTTTATCCGCCTAGAACCGCTCGGAAAACGGTTCTACCTGAGCGGATGATGCTCCAGCCCCTATTCCGGGAAGGTGGAACCACCTACCGACCCGGCAAGGCGGTCAAGTCGTTGCGGCAGAGGCGATTCGGGCGGCGCGACCGGCGCGGGGGCGGTTCCATCGTGCCGGGATTCGCTCCCACGCGGCAGCCGATCGCAACTGAAGTATGCCGGCAGTCTTAATGATCCCTTAGAACTTGCCGGACTAGATGGAACCAGGTGCAGGAAAGGGAGCCGGAGAGGCATGGATGGGATCGCGCCGGACCCCGGTCCGGCCAGCAGCGACGAGCGGCGGGAGCCCCGCTTCGAGGGCCGGGTCGGCTGCCATCTGGTGGTCGGGGGGGCGCGCTGGCGGTGCTGGCTGCGCGACCTGTCGCTCGGCGGAGCCGGCGTCGAGCCGGCGATGCCCGCCCTTCTGGATCAGACGGTGGTGCTGACCAGCCCCGCGTTCGCCTTCGACCCGCCGCTGACCGGCCGGGTCGTGAACGTGGCGCACCGCAGGACCTGCGTCGCCTTCGAGCTGGGCGCCGAGGCCGAGGCGGCGCTCGCGCGGTTCCTCGACGACAACACCTGAGGCGGCGCGGCCTCGTCGAGCGCCGCGGAACCTTCCAGCGCGCCGGCCGGTCGCGCCCGATCCGGCGGGCTCCGAGTTGAGCGCGCCATTCGGTCAAAATTGACGCAAAAGAAGACCGCATCCTGTCTACCCAGGCGCAAATAATTTCTGCGATGTTAACTTTTTTGGTTGATCACTCCTCCCTTCTGGGCTATCAACAACTCGTCAAGTCAGACGGTGCCTCCCTCCCTCCACTACCCCCGCCGGCCCCAGGCCTGCGGGGGTCACTTTTTTGGAGGAGGTCCGACAACCGGGCCTCGAGGAGAACAACCGGGAAAAGCAGGATGACGGAGTACGATGCCGCCCTCGCGGCAGCGTCGAGGAGCGTCGTCCGGGCGGGCTCGCCCTCGGCCGACGCCCACGAGCAGAGCGGTGGCACCCGCGCCGAGCTCGCGCAGCTCGAACCTTTGATCAGCGCCGCCCTGCTGACCGCCACCGCGTTCCGCCTGCGCGACCGCGAGGCGCTGGACGAGGCGCTGCGCCTGCTGGTCGGCGCGACCCACGAGATCGAAAAGAAGGTCCTGTCCGTCGCCGCGTGACGCGCGGGGACGCCCGGCCGCTTGATCCCGGCGGCGCGCCTGACCACATCCCGCGTGCGGCCCGTCGGGCGGGCTGGTGAAGCGGGAGTGGACGGGCGCGCATGAGCGGGGGCGCAAACCACCTGCACGGCACGACGATCCTCTCGGTCCGCAAGGGCCGGCAGGTGGTGATCGCGGGCGACGGGCAGGTCAGTCTGCAGAACACGGTGATCAAGGGTGGCGCGCGCAAGGTGCGTCGCCTCGCCGGAGGGCGGATTCTCGCCGGCTTCGCCGGCAGCACCGCCGACGCGTTCACGCTCCTCGAGCGGCTCGAGGCCAAGCTCGAGCGCCATCCGGGGCAGCTGATGCGGGCTGCGGTCGAGCTGGCCAAGGACTGGCGGACCGACCGCTACCTCCGCCGCCTCGAAGCGATGATGGCGGTCGCCGATGCCGAGGTCTCGCTGATCCTCACCGGCAACGGCGACGTGCTCGAGCCCGACCACGGCCTGATCGGCATCGGTTCCGGCGGCGCCTACGCCCTCGCCGCGGCGCGCGCCCTGATCGACCTCGACGGCCTGGACGCCGAGACGATCGCCCGCAAGGCGATGGCGATCGCGGCCGAGATCTGCGTCTTCACCAATCAGCATCTGACCCTCGAGACGATCGAAACATGACCGCTCTGACGCCCCGCGAGATCGTCTCCGAACTCGATCGGTTCATCGTCGGCCAGGGCGACGCCAAGCGCGCGGTCGCGATCGCGCTCAGGAACCGCTGGCGCCGCCAGCAGCTGGAGGAGGGCCTGCGCGAAGAGGTCCTGCCGAAGAACATCCTGACCATCGGGCCGACCGGCTGCGGCAAGACCGAGATCGCGCGCCGCCTCGCGCGCCTCGCCCAGGCCCCCTTCATCAAGGTGGAGGCGACCAAG
>DASUSF010000319.1:0-8709 GCA_036375275.1 Geminicoccaceae bacterium
CCGCCGCCGAGGCCGCCCATGCGGTCGAGTTCCTGGACCGCCTGCCGGACGGCTTCCGGACCTTCCTCGGCGAGAAGGGGGTGCGCCTGTCCGGCGGCCAGCGGCAGCGGATCGCGATCGCCCGGGCGCTGCTCAAGGACCCGGCCGTGCTGCTCCTCGACGAGGCGACCAGCTCGCTCGACGCCGAGAGCGAGCGCCTGGTCCAGCACGCCCTCGAGCGGCTGATGCGCGGCCGCACCAGCCTGGTCATCGCCCACCGCCTCGCGACCGTCCTCAAGGCCGACCGGATCCTGGTCATGGAGGAAGGCCGGGTGGTGGCATCCGGCACCCACAACGAGCTGATCGAGCAGGACGGCCTCTACGCCCGGCTCGCGGAGCTGCAGTTCGACGTCGACCGGCGCCTCGCCGCTGCGGAGTAGCAGACACGTGATCGATCATGGAGCCGACCGGGCACCGGTCCCGGTCTTCGACGGCCACAACGACGCCTTCCTCGCCCTGGAGCGCGATCCCGACCGCCCGGACAGCTTCGCCGAGCGGTCCGAACGCGGCCATCTCGACCTGCCACGGGCGGAGGAGGGCGGCTTCGCCGGCGGGTTCTTCGCCCTGTTCACGCCCTCCGGCAAGGCCATGGGCCCGCGCTCCAAGGACGTCGCCGACCGCTACGAGCTGCCCTTCCCGCCGACCCCGTCGCTCACCCGCGCGCTCCGCTTCACCGGCCGCCTCGCCGCCCGCCTGTTCCGGACCGAGCGCGAGACGGAGGGCCGCTTCAAGGTGGTCCGGACGGTCGCCGAGATCCGGGACTGCCTGCGCGACGGGACCCTCGCCGCGATCTTCCACATCGAGGGCGCCGAGGCGATCGACGGCCGCTTCGATGCGCTCGAGGTCCTGCACCAGGCCGGCCTCCGCTCGCTCGGCCCGGTCTGGAGCCGGCCCAACGCCTTCGGCCACGGCGTGCCCTTCAAGTTCCCGAGCTCGCCCGACACCGGCCCCGGGCTCACCGACGCCGGCAAGGCGCTGGTCCGGGCGTGCAACCAGCTCGGGATCCTGATCGACCTCTCGCACCTCAACGAGAAGGGCTTCTGGGACGTCGCCGGCCTGTCCGACGCGCCGCTGGTCGCGACCCACTCGAACGTCCACGCGATCTGCCCGATCAGCCGGAACCTGACCGACCGCCAGCTCGCCGCGATCCGCGAGAGCGACGGGATGGTCGGGCTCAACTTCGCGGTCAGCATGCTGCGCGAGGACGGCAAGCCGGACGCCGAGACGCCGCTGACGGTGATGGTCCGCCACCTCGACCACCTGATCGAGCACCTGGGCGAGGACCGGGTCGGCCTGGGGTCGGACTTCGACGGCACCGTCGTGCCCAAGGCGATCGGCGACGCGGCCGGGCTGCAGAACCTGATCCAGGCCTGCCGGGAGGCGGGCTACGGCGAGCCGCTGATCCGGAAGCTCGCGCACCAGAACTGGCTCCGGGTCCTCGAGCGCACGTGGGGCTAGCCGGGGCGCCGGCGCCCCGGACGCGGGGGGAACGCCGCCGGCGCGTTTGACAGGCGGCGGCACCGCCCATATATGAGGCGCCGGCAATCTCTCTTGGGCGAGGCAGCACTCGTGAAGCGGACGTATCAGCCGAGCCGGATCGTGCGCAAGCGGCGGCATGGGTTCAGGTCCCGCATGTCGACGGTCGGCGGGCGCCGCGTCATCGCCCGGCGCCGGGCGCGCGGCCGCAAGCGGCTGTCGGCCTGAGACGGAGCCGGTCGCGGGCGGCGCGCCGGACCGTGCGCCGGTGGTTCGCCTGCGCCACCGCCGCGAGTTCCTGGCGGCGCGGCACGGGCGGCGGGTGGTGACGCCGGGGTTCGTGCTGCAGGCGGTGCCGAGGCAGGCCCGGGACGACGTCGGCCTGATCGGTTTGGGCTTTACCGTCAGCCGCAAGGTTGGTAAGGCGGTGGCCCGCAATCGCGCCCGTCGTCGGCTGCGCGAGGCTGCGCGGGCGGTGTTCCCCGGCCCGGCGCATCCGGGCACAAACTACGTGATCGTAGCACGCGCATCCGTCCTGACATGTCCTTTCGATCGCCTTCAGCACGACCTGCGCGAGGCTCTGGAGCGCGTGAGCCGGACGGGCGGTCGGTCGCGGTCCGGATCCTCAGCGGCGCGATCCACGTCTACCGCTACCTGATCTCGCCGGCGCTGCCGCCGCGCTGCCGGTACCTGCCGACCTGCTCCGGCTACGCGCTCGAGGCGCTCGAGCAGCACGGCGCTCTCGCCGGCGGCTGGCTCGCGCTCCGGCGCGTGGCGCGCTGCCATCCTCTCGGCGGGTCCGGGCTCGACCCGGTCCCGCCCCGGCGACCCGTGGCCGACGGCCGGCCCTGAGCTACGCCGCGCACGACTTCGGAGTACGCCGCCGCCATGCCCGAGCAACGCAATCTGATTCTCGCCATCGTGCTGTCGGTGACGATCATCATCGCGTTCCAGTACTTCTACGAGCTGCCGCGGATTCAGGAAGCGCAGCAGCGCCAGGCGGAGATCGCGGAGACGGTCGAGAGCGAGGCGCCGGCGGTCGGCAGCGAGGCCGAGGGGGTGCGCCCGCAGCCGCCGGGCAGCGGCGCGCCGGCGGTCGAGGCGAGCCGCGAGCAGGCCGTCGACGGCAGCCCGCGCCTGCCCTTCGACAACGGCCGGGTGCGCGGCTCGATCGCGCTCCAGGGGGGCCGGATCGACGATCTCGTCCTGCCCGACTACCGGGTCGGGCTCGAGCCCGGCTCGCCGCCGGTGAGCCTGCTCAACCCGCCCGGCACGCCGGACCCCTACTTCGCCGAGTTCGGCTGGGTGCCGGCCGAGAGCGGGGTTCCCGCCCCGGACAGCAGCTCCGTCTGGCAGACCGATGCCGAGCGCCTGACCCCGGACCAGCCGGTCACGCTCCGGCTCGAGACCGACGGCGGGCTGGTCTACGAGCGCGAGATCGCGCTCGACGACGACTACCTGTTCACGATCACGCAACGGGTCATCAACCAGCGCGACGAGCCGGTGACCCTGCATCCCTACGGCCTGATCAGCCGCTGGGGCACCCCGCCGACCCTCGGGTTCTTCATCCTCCACGAGGGCCCGATCGGGGTGATCGACGGCCAGCTCGAGGAGATCGACTACGACGACCTCCAGGAGACCGGCACCATCGCCGCCGACAGCACCGGCGGCTGGATCGGCATCACCGACAAGTACTGGCTGACCTCGCTGCTCCCCGACCAGGACGAGCCGCTGCGCACCGTCTTCCGCCACTCGCTCGCCGACGGCCAGGACCGCTACCAGGTCGACTACCTCCGCGAGCCGGTGACCGTGGCGCCCGGGCAGAGCGCGGAGGTGGTCGACCGCATCTTCGCCGGCGCCAAGGAGGTCGACCTGCTCGACGCCTATGGCGAGCAGTTCGGCGTGCCGCTGTTCGACCGTGCGGTCGACTTCGGCTGGTTCTACTTCCTGACCAAGCCGTTCTTCCACATCCTGCACGCGCTCTACCAGGTCGTGGGCAACTACGGCGTCGCCATCCTGATCTTCACCCTCCTGGTCAAGATCATCTTCTTCCCGCTCGCCAACAAATCCTACCGGGCGATGAGCAAGATGAAGAAGCTCCAGCCCGACATGATGCGCCTGCGCGAGCAGTACGGCGACGACAAGGCGCGCATGAACCAGGAGCTGATGGCGCTGTACAAGAAGGAGCAGGTCAACCCGATGTCGGGCTGTCTGCCGATCCTGGTCCAGATCCCGGTGTTCTTCGCGCTCTACAAGGTGCTGTTCGTGTCGATCGAGATGCGGCACGCGCCGTTCTTCGGCTGGATCCACGACCTGTCGGCACCGGACCCGACGTCGGTGTTCAACCTGTTCGGCCTGCTGCCCTTCGATCCGCCGGCCTTCCTGATGATCGGGGTCTGGCCGCTGCTGATGGGCGCGACCATGCTGCTCCAGACCAAGCTCAACCCGCAGCCGGCCGATCCGATCCAGGCCAAGGTGATGATGCTGCTGCCGCTCATGTTCATCTTCCTGTTCGCGACCTTCCCGGCCGGCCTCGTGATCTACTGGACCTGGAACAACGTCCTCTCGATCGCGCAGCAGTGGGGCATCATGCGGCTGGACCCGGGGACCCGGCCGGCCAAGACCAAGACGATATGACGGCCCGGGCCGCGCCCGGCCTGCCGGAAGACGATCCGGACGCGCCCGTCCTCGAGGCCGGGCGGCAGCTGTTCGCGCGCCCCTGCACCTTCGTGCGCGGCGTCGCGGACCTGGACCAGCTGCCCGAGGCGGGCCTGCCCGAGGTCGCCTTCGCCGGCCGCTCCAACGTCGGCAAGTCGAGCCTGATCAACCGCCTCACCAACCGCGGCCGCCTCGCCCGGACCTCCAACACCCCCGGGCGCACGCAGCAGATCAACTTCTTCGACCTCGGTGGCGAGCTGATGCTGGTCGACCTCCCGGGCCACGGCTTCGCCCAGGCGCCGAAGACCCTGGTGCTCGGCTGGCAGCGGCTGGTCCGGGCGTATCTGCGCGGCCGGAGCGTGCTGCGCCGGGTGTGCGTCCTGATCGACGCCCGCCACGGGCCGAAGGAGAGCGACCGGGAGCTGTTCGGGATGCTCGGCGAGGCGGGGGTGGGCTTTCAGGTGCTGCTCACCAAGACCGACCTGGTCCGGGCGAGCGCGCTCGAGGACCTGTGCGAGCCGCTGGCCCTGGAGCTCGCCGCCCGCCCGGCGGCGCACCCGGAGATCCTCCGGACCAGCGCCCGGACCGGCGCCGGGATCGAGGAGCTGCGCGCGAGCCTCGCGGCCCTGCGCGACCTGGAGGCCGAGCCATGAGCGTCGAGGCGCAGCACCGGGTGGCCAGCACCCTGGTCGAGGCGCTCCCCTACATGCGCCGCTTCGCCGGGACGACCTTCGTGATCAAGTACGGCGGCCACGCCATGGGCTCGCCGGAGCTCGCGCGCGACTTCGCCCGCGACGTGGTGCTGCTCAAGCAGGTCGGCATCAACCCGGTCGTGGTCCACGGCGGCGGGCCGCAGATCAAGGCGATGCTGGACCGGCTCAAGATCAAGAGCGAGTTCGTCCAGGGGCTGCGGGTCACCGACGCCGCGACGGTCGAGATCGTGGAGATGGTCCTCGCCGGCTCGATCAACAAGCAGATCGTGACCGCCATCCAGGGCGCGGGCGGGCGTGCGGTCGGCCTGTCGGGCAAGGACGCCGGCCTGATCGGCGCGGTCAAGGTGACCCGGACCCGGCGCGATGCCGACAGCTCGATCGAGCGGGTCCTGGACCTCGGCTTCGTCGGCGAGCCCGCCCGGATCGACCGCCGGGTGCTCGACGTCTTCGCCACGACCGACCTGATCCCGGTGATCGCGCCGATCGGCCTCGGCGAGGATGGCGAGACCTACAACATCAACGCCGACACCGCAGCGGGCGCGATCGCAGGGGCGCTGGCGGCGAAGAAGCTGATCATGCTGACCGACGTCGAGGGCGTGCTCGACGAGCGCCGCCGCCTGATCTCGCGGATGACCCGCGACGAGGCGCGGCGCCTGATCGCCGACGGCACGGCGAGCGGCGGCATGATCCCGAAGCTCGAGACCTGCCTCGCGGCGCTCGATGCCGGGGTCGAGGCGGCGCACATCCTGGACGGCCGCCTGCCGCACGTGGTGCTGCTCGAGACCTTCACCGAAGCCGGCGTCGGCACCAAGCTCGGCGGCGATTGACGGGCTCGGGCGGCGCCGTGCGGCGTCGTCGCGCCAGCATGGGAGGGCGGGCCGGGTCCGGGATTGCCCGGTTGCCCGGCATGCCACAGATTGCACTCCGGCGTCGGGCGCGCACGGAGGGGTAGATGTCGGCGGTGAGCCGTTCGATGGTGCTGGCGGGCCTGATCATCGGCCTGCTCGGTGGCGCTCCCGGCCGGGCCGCCGAGCCGGACGAAGTGGCGCGGCGCGAGATGGTCCGGCTGGTCGAGCTCGAGGTGCGCTCGCTCGCCCGGATGACCGGGATCGAGACCATCGACCCGGCGATCCTCGCGCGGATGCGCGAGGTGCCGCGCCATCGCTTCGTCCCCGCTCCGCTCCAGCCCTACGCCTATCGCAGCCATCCGCTGCCGGTGGGGCACGACCAGAACATCGCGGCGCCGCTGCTGGTCGCCCTGATGACCCAGCTGGTCGAGCCGGCGCCGGACGACGTGGTGTTCGAGACCGGGACCGGCGCCGGCTACCACGCCGCGGTCCTCGCCGGCCTGGTCAAGCGGGTGTACAGCGTCGAGGTGGCGGAGGAGCTGACGCGTCGGGCCGCCCAGACCCTCAGCGACCTCGGCTACACCAACGTCGTGCTCCGGACCGGGGACGGCTACTACGGCTGGCGCGAGCACGGTCCGTACGACGCGATGGTGATTAAGGAATCCCTCGACCACGTGCCGAGCCCGCTGCTCGCCCAGCTCAAGCGCGGCGGCCGGATGGTGATCCCGCTCGGCCCGGCCGGGGGTCCGCAGTTCCTGACCCTGATCCGGCGCGACGCCGACGGCAAGGTGAGCGAGGAGCGGATCATGCCGGTCCGCTTCTCGCCGCTCCAGGGCGGCGAGCGGCTCTGACGCGCGGCGTGACCGGCACCGTCCACCCCTCCGTGACGGGCCTCAGCGCTCGGTGAGCTTGATCTCGATCCGGCGGTTGCGGCGGTACGCGATCTCGTCCCGGCGATCGTCGAGCGGCTGGTAGTGGGCGAAGCCGGCGACCGAGATGCGCTCCGGCGGGATGCCCTGGTCGACCAGGAACCGCGCGACGCTGATCGCGCGCGCCGCGCTGAGCTCCCAGTTGGACGGGAACTCCGGGGTGTTGATCGGCCGCCGGTCGGTGTGGCCGGTCACCTGGAGGACCCAGGGCAGGTCGCTCGGGATCTCGTCCATGATCTGCTTGAGGGAGTCGGCGAGCTTGTTGAGCTCGTCCCGGCCGCCGGTCTCGATCTCGGCCGCGGCGGACGGGAACAGCACCTCGGACTGGAACACGAAGCGGTCGCCGACGATCCGCACGTCCGGGCGGTCGCCGAGCACCTCGCGCAGCCGGCCGAAGAACTCCGAGCGGAAGCGGGACAGCTCCTCCACCTTCGAGGCGAGCGCGAGGTTCAGCTTGCTGCCGAGATCCGCGATCGTGATCTGCTGCTCCTCGACCTTCTCGCGCTCGACGTCCAGGGCCTGCTCGAGGGCGGCGAGCTGGATGCGGAGCGCGTTCACCTGCCGGTTCAGGATCTCGACCTGGGTCAGGGCCTCGTCGGAGAGCGCCTGCTCGGTCGCGAGCGCCTCCTCGGTCCGCCCGGCGCTGCGCAGGAGCTCGGCGATCCGCACGTCCCGCTCCTCGAGCTCCTCCTGGGCGAGCATCGTCTTCTCGCTCGCGTCCGCGAGCCGCGCCTCGAGCCCGGCGGCGCGGTCCCGTTCCTGGCCGAGCTCGGCGAGCAGGCGCTCGCGCGCCGCCTCGAGCTCCTGGAGCTCGACCTCGGCGGCCTCGCTGCCGGCGCGCGACCGCTCGAGCATGGCCGCGAGCTCGCCCACCCGGCGCTCGCGCTCGGCGCTCTCGTCCCGCGCCTGATCGAGCTGCTCGCTCAGCGCGGCGACCCGCTCCTCCCGCACCTGGTTCTCGTCCTGGGCGGCGAGCAGGAGCTCGGCGAGCCGGCTGACCTCGGCTTCGAGGTCCCGGCGCTCGCTCTGCAGGGTCTGCACCTCGCTCGACAGCCGGTCCGCCTGCTCCAGGGTCGCCGCCTGCTCCTCGCGCGCCTCCGCGAGCAGCGCGGTCAGGCGGTTCAGCTCCTCTTCGAGGGTACCGGTCTCGGCTTCGGACGCCGCGACCCGCTCGGAGAGGGTGCCGACCTCGCCCTCGAGCTCGGCGGTCCGCGCCTGCGCCGCCTCGAGCGCGGCGGAGAGCTTCGCGATCTGCTCGGCGGACTGCTCCTTCACCACCTCGGCCGCCCTGAGCAGCGCGGTCATCTCGGCGACGTCGGCCTCGAGGTCGCCCCGGACGCTCTCCAGCGCCTCGATGTCGCGGCGGAGCTGGACCAGCTGCGCGAGCTGCAGCTCGATCGTCTCCTTGTCCGCCTCGACCGTCGCCCGCGCCTGGGCGAGCTCCTGGTTGAGCCGCTGGCGGAGGTCCACGCTCCGCTGCAGCTCCTGGCGGAGGTCCTGGGCCTCGGCCGCCTCGAGGCGCATCTCCTCGAGGGTGCGCGTCAGCAGGGCCTGCTCGTCCTCGAGCAGCAGCAGGCGCTCGCGGATGTCGTCGCGCTCGCCCTCGACGTCGGCGAGCTGGGCGAACGCGTCCTCGCGGTCGGCGGTCGCCGCCTGCAGGTCGGAGGTCAGGCGGGAGACGGTGAGCCGCAGCTCCGAGGCCGCGGTCTGCTCGAGATCGAGCTGGTCGGTCAGCTGCGCGATGGTCGCTTCCAGGCTGGCGAGCCGGGTGTCCTTGCCCTCGAGCAGCTGGTTGAGGAAGAACTGGCCGAGCACGAACACGACCAGGACGAAGATCAGGACCAGGAGCAGGGTCGAGAGCGCGTCGACGAAGCCCGGCCAGATGTCGGGCTGCGCGCGGATCTCACGGCGCGAGCGCGGCATGGGTCGGCGTCAGCTCTGCAGCAGGCGCGGCTCCCCGGCGGCCGCGGCGATGGTCCGGGCGACCAGCTTGATCTCGCTCCGGAGCTCGTGGGTCATCTGGCTGCGTCCCTGGACGGTCTCGTC
>DASUSF010000320.1:0-2095 GCA_036375275.1 Geminicoccaceae bacterium
GCCGCTCTCGGTCGTGGTCAACCGCTACAAGCGGCGCTGGGGCGACCGGCTGACCTGGCGCGGCGGCGAGACGGCGCTCGGCCGGCACTTCGACTACTGGATCCCGAGCGACTCCGCGTTCGTGGTCGACGCCCTCAACCAGGGCCGGCCGATCTACGACGTCAAGCGGCGGAGCGCGGTGGGCAAGGCGATCCGCAGGATGACCGACGGGCTGATCAAGGCGATCAAGGACCGCGAAGCGGCAGAAGCGTCGACGGCGGCTCAGGCGGCGGCACGCTGAGGGTATGGAGAGAGGAGCACCATGTTTCGCAACTTCGTGAATGGCGGGGCCGAGCCGGCCCCCCCGGCGCTGCCGTCCCCGGCCGAGGCGGGGGGTGCCGTGTCGACCAACGTCGTGCCGATCTCCGCGACCACGGGCACGAGCCTCGCCGCCGGGCGGCGCGGCGACTTCTGGACCGACCTCAAGGTGCGCCTCCACCAGCGCCTGCTCGAGATGCTGAACCTCTCGGCGATCGACAAGGTGCCGGTCGAGGACCTGCGGCGCGAGATCGGGGCGATGATCCGCGAGCTGATCGCCGAGGAGGGGGTCGCGGTCAACGCCAAGGAGTACGCCCGCCTGGTCGAGGAGATCATGGACGAGGTGCTCGGCCTCGGCCCGCTCGAGCCGCTGCTCAAGGACGCTTCGATCTCGGACGTGCTGGTCAACGGCGCCGGCCAGGTCTTCGTCGAGCGGCGCGGCCGGCTCGAGGTGACCGGGGCGCACTTCAAGGACGACCAGCACCTGCTCCGGATCATCGACAAGATCGTCTCGCGGGTCGGGCGGCGGATCGACGAGTCGCAGCCCTGGGTCGACGCCCGCCTCGCCGACGGCTCGCGCGTCAACGCGATCGTCCCGCCCTGCGCCCTCGACGGCCCGGCGCTGTCGATCCGCAAGTTCACCAAGATCCCGCTGACCATCGACAAGCTGGTCGAGTTCAAGTCCGTGACCCGCGAGATGGCCGAGGTCCTGAAGGCGGTGGTCCGGGCGCGGCTCAACGTCCTGATCTCGGGCGGCACCGGCAGCGGCAAGACGACGCTGCTCAACGCGGTCTCCTCGTTCATCGACAGCCGCGAGCGAATCATCACGATCGAGGACGCGGCGGAACTGCAGCTGCAGCAGTTCCACGTCGTCCGGCTTGAGACCCGGCCGCCCAACATCGAGGGCAAGGGCGGGGTGACCCAGCGCGACCTGGTGCGGAACGCGCTGCGCATGCGGCCCGACCGGATCATCGTCGGCGAGGTGCGCGGGCCGGAAGCCCTCGACATGCTCCAGGCGATGAACACCGGCCACGACGGCTCGATGACCACGGTGCACGCCAACACGCCGCGCGACGCCCTCGGCCGGATCGAGCAGATGCTGCTGATGAGCGGGGTCGACTTCCCGCTGAAGTCGATGCGCGCGCAGATCGCGTCCGCCATCCACGTCGTGGTCCAGCTGAACCGGATGAGCGACGGTCGCCGGCGGATCGTCAGCCTGCAGGAGATCACCGGCATGGAGGGCGACATCATCAGCATGCAGGAGATCTTCCGCTTCAAGCGGACCGGCACGGACACTGAAGGCAACATCCAGGGCCACTTCGAGGCGAGCGGCATCCGGCCGCGTTTCGCCGAGGCTTTCCAGGCCTACGGGTTCTCGCTGCCGCAGGACCTGTTCGAGCCGAACAAGACGCTCGGCTGACGCCATGGACACGACCGGCCTTCTCCTCGTCTACGGCGCGCTGTTCATCGGCGTGCTGCTGACTTTCGAGGCGCTCTATCACCTCCTCTACGGCAGCCGGCTGCGGGCGCGGAGCGCGGTCAACCGGCGGCTCGCCATGCTCGAGCGCGGCGCCACCCACCAGGAGGTGCTGCGCCGGCTGCGCCGCGACCGCCGGGCCGAGGGCGGCCTCATCGCTCACTTCAGCCTGCTCAAGCGGCTCGACACGATGGTCGCGCAGTCCGGCGCGACCATCACCACCGCACGCCTGCTGACCTGGATGGCGCTGATCACGATCGGGCTGACCGGCGTGCTGAACGTGCTCGGGATGGGCTTGATCGAGGCGCTGGTCCTCGGGGT
>DASUSF010000321.1:0-4667 GCA_036375275.1 Geminicoccaceae bacterium
CGCGCCGCGAAGGGTGCCAGCTCGATCTCGTCGGGGCGGCCGTCCGCGAACGCCTCGGCGAGCATCGGGAGGTAGTCCGCGTCGTCCTCCTGCCAATAGAAGAGCGCGAGCTGGACCGGCTTCGGCTTGAACGCGGGCAGCGTGTTGTAGTCGGCTCCGGGCGGCCCGTCGCGGCCAGGGAGGAGCCGGCGCTCGCCGAGCCAGCCCTCGAACACGTAGAAGGCGTCCGCCGGGGCGAGGAAGCGGAGCGCCGGGTCGATCTCGACCGCCGGATCAGTGATGTCGTCCGCGGCCGCGAACGGCTGGTCGTCGCCGGTGACGAGGTAGGCCGCGCTCTCCGGCTCCAGGAAGCGGACCGCGCGCCGCTCGCTCCGGCCCGGGCGGTGCGGGTAGAGTTCGTTCGAGCGGATCGCGACGTCGACCCGCAGGCGCCCGTCGGCGGGCAGGACCAGCGTTCCCGGCGCCGCCGCCTCGTCGAGCAGCCAGGTCCGCAGGTAGTTGTGGTGCTGGAAGGTCGCGGCGAAAGGCGCGGAGCGCGGGTCGCCGTCGGCGAGCGCCAGCGTGAGCGCGGTGTAATGGTCGAGCTGGTGCCAGTCCTCGAGGTCGCCGATCAGGCCGAGCGCCGCTTCCGCCCAGCCGCTCATCCCGGCCGGCAGGCCTGAGACCCGGAACACCAGGTGATAGGTGAGGAAGGTGATCGGGATCGCGCGGGCGCAGCCCGGGAGCTCCAGCTCGTCGCGGTCGATCCGGCCATAGACGACGGGCGTCGGTCGCGCCGGCGCCGCCTCGGGTCGGTGGACGAAGGTGACCAGGGGGCGGTGCTCGTGCCGGTTCAGGAGTTCCGGCGTGACCGCGTCGGCGATGACCTCCCCGGCCGGGTCGTACAGGGTGCCGGCGCCGATGTAGTCGGCATAGAAGTCGATCGGCCCCGCGTGCCCCTCGGGCAGGAAGAAGCGCGGCTGGAAGCGGACGAGCAGCGCCCGGTCGGCAGCTGGCGGCGCCGCCTCGGCGGGTGGGTTGCGGGCGTACCACGCCGCGAACCCCGGGTGCTGCGAGAAGTTGCCGCTCTCCTCGGCGCAGCCCGCGAGCGCCAGCCCGGCGCCGATCATGCCGTAGCGGACGCGCGGGCCGCGGCCTGCGCTGCCGTCCGGGGCGCCGAAGGTCACCCGCCGGTCCCGATCACGATGCCAGCCACAGGCTCCGGGACGGCTTGACGCCCTCCTGGATCGCGCCTGCTATGGCTTCCGGGATGATCCGGAGGAGGGGCATGGCGAAGCTCACGATCATCGGCCGCGCGCTCAGCACGTTCGTCCGCACCGCGCGCATGGCGTGCATCGAGAAGGGGATCGACTACGACCTTCAGGACGTCCCTCTCGGCTCGGGGGAGGCGGCGCGCCACCACCCCTTCGGCAAGATTCCCGCGCTCCGCCACGGCGACTTCCACCTCTACGAGACGCCGGCGCTGGTCCGCTACATCGACGCCGCGTTCGACGGCCCGGCGCTGACGCCGGCCGACCCGCGGGCGGCCGCGCTGATGGAGCAGTGGATCAGCGTCAACGGCAGCTACCTGTACCCGGCCGTGGTCGGCGTCATCCTGCCACGCTTCGGCTTCGTCGAGTCGGACGAGGCATCGATCGCGGCGGCGCACGAGCGCACGCGCCACTGCCTGGGCGTGCTCGACCGGGCCCTGGGCCAGAACGACTGGCTCGCCGGCAGCGAGCTCAGCCTCGCCGACCTGTTTCCGGCACCCGTCCTGTTCTACTTCGGCATGACGCCCGAGGGTCGGAGCACGCTGCCGGAGCACGCCGCGCTCGGCCGCTGGTACGAGCGCATCAGTGGCCGCGAGAGCTTCCGGGCGACGGTGCCGGAGCTGCCGTCCTGAGCGGCGCCGGCCCGCCGCCACCGCGTGGTCAACCGCGGCCGCGATAGGGCGGGACGCCCTGGTCCGGCAGCCAGAGCCCGGCCGGCGGCTCGCCCGACTGGTAGAAGACGTCGATCGGGATGCCGCCGCGCGGGTACCAGTAGCCACCGATCCGGAGCCACACCGGCCGGGCTTCGGCCTCGAGCCGCCTGGCGATGCCGACCGTCACCCCCTCGTGGAAGCCGCCGTGGTTGCGGTAGGCGCCGAGGAACAGCTTCAGGGACTTGCTCTCGAGCAGGCGCGCCCGCGGCACGTAGTCGATCACGAGGTGGGCGAAGTCGGGCTGGCCGGTGACCGGGCAGAGCGAGGTGAACTCGGGGCACGTGAAGCGGACCAGGAAGAGCGCGTCCGGCTCGGGGTTCGGGACCGTCTCGAGCACCGCCTGCTCGGGCGAGGCCGGCGCCTCGACCGGCCGGCCGAGCTGCGTCAGGTGGCCGGTCCCGCCTGTCATCCCGGCTTCCGGGCGACCTCGCGCGACCCGCCTCAGCTCAGCCCGAGGCGGTCGAGGACGCGCTTCCTCGCCTCGCCGCTGTCCCGGTCGGAGACGTAGAGCAGGCCCGTGACGCGGCGGAGCAGGCTCGCCTCGTAGTCGTGCAGCTCGCCGTCGGCGTAGGCGACCTCCCAGAGCATCTCGATCAGCGCGATCCGCTGGGCGTAGTCGAAGCCGTCCTTGATCTGCCGCGTGAAGCCTTGCCACTCGACGCTGCGGTCGGATTCGCGCTCGGCCTCGGCGAGTAGCGCATCCGCGTCCCCGTCGCTCATGTGGAAGCGCTCGCGCAGCAGAGACCGGATCCGCTCCCGCTCCTCGGCGTCGAAGCGGTCGTCGAGGCGCGCCGCCTCGACCATGAGCGCCGCCGCCGCGAGGTCCCGATCCTCGAAGTCGTGTTCCCGCTTCGGCGCGCCGGCATCGTCCGGCGCGAAGATGTTCTTCAGACGGTCGAGCATCCTTCGGTCCTCCGGGCGCGGCGAGCCGCGAGCGCCGCCGTCAGCCTGAGAGTGCCACAGCCTCGCTCAGGTTCCCACCTTGAGCGGCTGCACCAGGCTCCGGAGCGTCGCGATCACGGAGAGCGGGGTGAGCTTCCCGGTCCTGGGGTTGGCCTCGCTCGGCACGTTCTCGATGCTCATCTCGAAGCGGGCGCTGTCCGCCTCGACCACGATCTGGTGGGTGTTCCGGCTGAGCTTCGGATCGGCCCAGATCTCGAGCGTCGTCCGGTCCGGTCCGACCCCGGCGAGGCTGAGCGCGGCCGCGACGTTGACGTTGGCGGGGAAGCCGAGCGCGCCGTCGCGGGCGCTGCCCTCGAACACCTTCTTCGCTTCGCCGAGGCCGTCCAGGCTGATGCCGTGCTCCTCGAGGTAAGGCGCGCCGGCCAGGCCGCCGGGCGGCTTCCGGGTGATCATGGTGACGCGCTCGATCCGTCCCTCGGCGGCGGCGCGGACCGCATCCAGACCGAGGAGGGCGCCGGTCGCGACGATGATCCGGCCGCCGGTCCGCTTCGCCAGCTCGACCAGATCCATGTTCCCGAGGAGCGCGCCGCCGCTCACCGTGATCAGGACCCTCCCGGCCTCGAGCGCCGGTCCGGCGGCGTCGCGGAAGGCGGCGGCCGGCACGCACTCGACCACGATCTCGCCGTGCGCCGGAAGCTCGGCGAGCCCGACCACCGGTACCGCATGCCTGAAGTTGCGGAGCTTCGCTTCCGCCTTCGCCTGGTCGCGGGCGCTGACCGCGGCCAGGCGAAGCCCGGGGATGCCGCCCCGGTCGAGGCAGCGCGCGACCTCGCCGCCGATCGCTCCAAACCCGGCCATGGCTACCGTCGCCTCGCGCATCAGACCGCTCCCGTTCCGGCTCGGGCAAAGCTAAGACCGGCTGCCGCCGGAGGACAAGGTCGAGGGCGGCCGCTCTTCCGGTCGCCGGGGGAACGCCGTAAGGTGCGGCGCCAGGAAGACCAAGAAGCGTTCCGCCCGTGACATCGCCAGAAGGGGACGAGCGATGGCTACCTGGACACCTGATCCGACCTTTTATCCCTCGCCGCGCATGGCCGTGAAGGCGCCGGCCGAGACGCTCGCCTACGTCGCAGAGTTCGACCCGACCCGGAAGCGGCCGGACGCGATCGCGGTCGTCGATGTCGAGGCGGGATCGTCCTCCTTCGGCCAGATCGTCGGGCGCACCGAGATGAGCGGCCCGGGCGACGAGCTCCACCATTTCGGCTGGAACGCCTGCAGCGCGTGCCTCAGCCCGAACGTCCCGCACCCGCACGTCGAGCGGCGCTACCTGGTCGTGCCGGGATTGCGCTCGTCGCGGATCCACATCCTCGACGTCAAGGACGACCCGAGGAACCCGAAGATCGTCCGCGTGATCGAGCCCGAGGAGATCGCGGAGCGCGCCGGCTACTCGCGGCCGCACACCGTCCACTGCGGGCCGCAGGGGATCTACGTCTCCGCGCTCGGCAACGCCGAGGGCAAGGGTCCGGGCGGCATATTCATGATCGATCACGAGAGCTTCGACGTGCTCGGCCGCTGGGAGGTGGACCGCGGGCCGCAGTACTTCGCCTACGACATGTGGTGGCACCTCGGCCACGACATCATGGTGACCAGCGAATGGGGCACGCCCGACATGGTCGAGGACGGACTGGTCCCCGAGCTGATCCTCGGCGCCAAGTACGGCCGCCGGCTGCACTTCTGGGACCTGCACAAGCGGAAGCACCTCCAGGAGATCGACTTCGGCGACAAGAGCCAGCTGGTGTTCGAG
>DASUSF010000322.1:0-3104 GCA_036375275.1 Geminicoccaceae bacterium
GCCGGCACTCGGGCGGGCGAGGGCCTCACGACTGGCAGGTCGCTGGCACTTCCCGCATCGACGCTCCGGCCGAGAGATGCTCGGGCTCCTAGCAGCGTCGGCAGCAGCCGGAGTCGATCTTGGCGCGCGCGATCGGCCTGCCTAGAACCACCTTCGAGCAACAACTTCAGACCAATTGCCGGCGTGTCGCGGTTCAACTGCTCGTTCAGAGAAGATCGGCGATCGCCGCGCGCAGTCGCTGCAGTGCGGGCGCGACCTCGGCTTCGGGCACTGCGGCGAAGCCGAGGTGCAGGGCGTTGGGCGGCTCCGCCTCGACGTAGTAGTCGGCGACGCTCCACGCGCTGACCGCATGCTCGTCGGCGCGGCGCTCGATCTCGCCGGCCGGGAGATCGTCCGCGAGGTCGGCGACCAGGGCCAGCCCGCCCTTCGCCGGCCGGAAGCGACAGCGGTCCCCGAACAGATCGCCGAACCCCTGAACCACCCGCTCGCGGCGGCCGCGGTACACCTTGCGCATCTGTTGTATGTGGCGGGCGAGATGGCCCTGATCGATGAAGTCGCTCAAGGCGGCCTGGACGTGCAGGCAGGGCTCGTAGCCGCCGATGAACGCGAGCTTGCCGAAGGCTCGTACCATCTCGTTGGGCACGACCAGGTAGGCGCAGCGGATCGAGGGCGCCAGCACTTTGGCGAAGGTGCCGAGGAAGAGGACCCGCTCGCCGCCGGGGAGCCCGTGCAGCGCCGTGAGCGGGGCCTCGCTAAAGCGAAACTCGCTATCGTAATCGTCCTCGACCACCCAGGCCTGCTGTCGGTGCGCCCAGGCCAGGAGCTCGAGCCGACGCTCGAGAGTGAGTGTGGCGCCGGTCGGCCACTGATGCGACGGCGTGAGGTAGGCGAGCCGGGCTTCAGGAGCGCGGTGCGCGATCTCGCGGACGCGGAGCCCGTCGCCGTCCACCGGGACCGGCGCGAGCCGCATCCCGGCGTTCTCCAGGCAACGCCGTGCCGTCAAATAGCCCGGATCCTCGATCACGACCCGGTCCCCACGCGAGAGAAGGACGCCGCAGACCAGCGCCGTCGCGGCGCGCGTCGAGCTCACGACCACGACCTGCTCCGGGACACAGGTCACGCCGCGGGAGGCCACGAGGTAGCCCGCTATGGCCTGGCGCAACGGCGCATAGCCTCCGAGGTGCGCGTAGTCCATGAGGCCCCGGTCGACCCGTTGCCCGTGTCGATGCAGCAGCCGCGACCAGAGGAGCCGGGGAAAGGTGTCGAAGGCCGGGATCCCCGGTCGGAACGCCGGGCTCGCGGGCGGGCTCGTCGGCAACTGGATCGTCGGCGGCGCCGCGGCATCGGCACGCTTCGCGAAGACCGAGCCGGCGAGTGCTTCCCGCCGGCCGGTCTCGTCGTCGAACAGCGCCGCGACCCGCGTCCCCGAGCCGCGGCGCGAGACGAGAAAGCCTTCCGCGATCAGCTGGTCGTACGCCTGCAGCACGGTGATGCGCGACACGCCGAGGCTGGATGCGAGCGCTCGCGAGGCGGGCACGCTCGTGCCGGCCGTCAGCCGCCGCGAGATCACGGCGTTCCGGATCTGCTCGTAGATCTGGCGGTACAGAGGCCGGCCGGACCCCTGGTCCAGGATGAGCCAGTCGAGGAGAGTCCGCCACCGCGCCATGTGCTCCTCCGCAGGCCGGCCACGCAGCATGCGCTCGAGGTCGCGGACCGGGGTCACCGCCTACAGTCATCGCCGCCAGCCGGTCCGAGGTCCAGACCCGGGGCAGGACCCGAAGGTTCGGAGTCGGCGGGAACGCCCCGCCCGGCTACAACGTCATTCCAACGAGCATCGTCCGAAGGGCAGGACATGGCGACGATCAAGCTCCCGACGGAGGTCGGACATCTGACCGAGTACCGGCTGAAGGGGCCGGGAAGGTTCCCGGAGCGGCGGGCCGGCGCGTTCAACCGGGTGGCGTTCGCCGCCGCGCACGTGGTGGCCGATCCACTCGCCGATGTCGACCCGTGGCTGGACGCGGCGATCGACTGGGAGCGGACGATCGCGTTCCGCGAGCACCTCTGGGACCTCGGGCTCGGCGTCGCGGAGGCGATGGACACCGCCCAGCGCGGCATGGGGCTCGACTGGGCGACGTCGCTGGAGCTGATCCGGCGCTCGCTCGAGGTGGCGAAGGCGCGGGAGGGCGCGCTGATCTTTGCCGGCGCCGGCACCGACCATCTGCCCTCCTCGCCGGGGCTCACGACCGACGACGTGATCCGGGCGTACGAGGAGCAGATCGAGGCCATCGAGGCGATGGGCGGGCGGATCATCCTGATGGCGAGTCGGGCGCTGGCTGCCTCGGCGACCTCGCCGGACGACTACGCCAGGGTCTACGACCACGTCCTCTCGGGGCTCCGCGAGCCCTGCATCATCCACTGGCTCGGCGAAATGTTCGACCCCGCGCTCGAGGGGTACTTCGGCTCGCGCGACCATCTCGCCGCCATGGACGTGTGCGTCGAGATCATCGCGGCCAATGCCGCCAAGGTCGACGGGATCAAGCTGTCGCTGCTGTCGAAGGAGAAGGAGGAGCGGCTGCGCGCCCGCCTGCCGGAGGGTGTGCGGATGTACACCGGCGACGACTTCAACTACGCCGAGCTGATCGCGGGCGACGGCAGGCACCATTCGGACGCGCTGCTCGGGATCTTCGACCCGATCGCGCCGGCGGCCTCGGCCGCCCTTTCGGCGCTCGGCGAAGGGCGGACCGCCGCCTTCCACGAGATCCTCGAACCGACCGTGCCGCTCTCCCGGCACATCTTCAGGTCGCCGACCCGCTTCTACAAGACCGGCGTCGTGTTCATGGCCTGGCTGAACGGCCACCAGGACCACTTCACCATGGTCGGCGGCCAGGAGAGCGCGCGCTCGCTGCTCCATCTGGCGGAGCTGTTCCGGCTCGCCGATGCCGCGGGCCTGCTGCGCGATCCCGATCTGGCGGCGGGTCGGATGCGCCACCTGCTGGCGGTCCGGGGGGTCGACCAGTGAGCGCGCGCACTCCCGTCCTCGAGGGCGGCTGCCAGTGCGGGAAGGTCCGCTACGCCTTCTATGCGGAGCCCACCAGCGCCGACGT
>DASUSF010000323.1:0-9481 GCA_036375275.1 Geminicoccaceae bacterium
CTGGTCGAGAGCCCGGACGCGATTCTCCGCCGGCTCCGGCTGCGGGCGCGGCTCCGCGCCCTGCATCGGGCGGAGCCTCTGAACCTCCGGGACCTGCGTGCGGCCGCTGCCGAAGCCGGTCAGGAGCCGCGCTGGCTGGCCGCCCGCCTCGCCCGCGGCCGCCCGTTCTTCCGCCTCCAGGACGTGGTCGAGAAGAACCTCGACGGTCGGTTCCAGCCCGTGCCGCTCGAGGATGCGGTCGCCAGGCTCCGCGACATGGTCCAGTGCCACGCCGCGGCGCGTGCGACCTGGGCGGGCGGCTAAGCGGGCCCCACCCTCGCGGATGCCCCGGGCGGAGGCTCGCCGCCGTGCGGTCAGACGTACGCGCGGCGACCGTGGAGCTTGGTTCTCAGCGGAGCGGCCCCGCGCCCTTGACGATCTGGATGCTGCTCGCCTGCGGCCCGACCGCGCCCTCTTCGTCCGCGGCGTCGTAGTAGACTTCGCTGCCGACCTCGAGCTGGTCGAACTTGTCGTCGCGGACCACCACCCGATGGAAGTAGAGGTCGACCCCTTCGGGCGTCTCGATGAAGCCGTAATCCTGCTGCGGGTAGAGACGGACCACCCGGGCGTAGAGGGGGCCGTCGTGGGTCTTCACGTCGCGGCGCTGCTTCTGCGAGAATTCTTCGAGCTGCCGGTCGATCGCATCGAACGCCTCGTTGACGATCCCGGACGCCTCCTGCCGCGCGTCGACCTCGTGCAGCCGGCCCTCGCGGCTGGCGACCAGATCACGCCCCGGCACGTGGACGGTGATGGAGATGGCGAGGGTGCTCTTGTGCGGCTGCTTGTGCGGCCCCTCGATCGACACCCGGCAGCCGATGACGCCGTCGTAGTAGCGCTCCATCCGCGCCGCCCGGTCGCGCACCCGCGCTTCCAGGGCGTCCGAGTGGTCGAGGTTGTGGAAGGTGATCTGCAAAGGTTCCTGCATGCGCGGCTCCCTGCGCGGCTGGTCAGCCGGACCGACCCGACGGCGACTACATAGAGGGAATGGCGCGCAGGGTGAAGTGATCCCCGCCCGGCGCCTCGCCGGGCCTTGCGCGACCCCTCCCCAGGTCGCACATCTCCAGGGCGCCTCACGCCAAACGGGAGCCCCGACCTCATGCCGACCACCTGGATCCTGATCGCGGACGGAGCGCGCGCGCGGGTCGTCGAACAAGATCCCGACAGTCGCCGCTACCGGCCGGCGTTCGAGGAAGCGCACTTCGGCACCACCGCCCAGAGCAAGGAGATCGCGAGCGACCGGCCGGGCCGGAGCTTCGACAGCGCCGGCGAGGGGCGGCACGCGATGGAGCCGAGCACCGATCCGCAGCGCCACGCCAAGTTCAGCTTCGCGCGCGAGCTCGCCGACCGCCTGACCCAGGCCGCCAACCGGAACGAGTTCGACCGGCTGATCCTGGTCGCCGCGCCGCGCACCCTCGGCGATCTGCGCAGCCTCCTCCCCGGCACCGTGCGCTCGAAGGTCGCGGTGGAGCTCGACAAGGACCTCACCAACACGCCGGACCAGGAGCTCGGCAAGCACCTCGACGAGCACCTGAGGACGGCAGCACGCTCCTGAGGATCGTCGTCGCCGGGGTCTTCGTGCCGGGTCGCGCTGGCGGCGGTCCGCCGGTGGCGGATGTTCAGATGCTGGCGTGCGCCTGGGAGCGGCTGGCTTCCCGCGCCGCGGCCAGGGTGTCGAGCAGGCCTTCGATCCCCTGCCGCTCGACCACGGCGGCGACCTCGGCCCGCTGGGTCAGCAGCATGCTGACGCCGCCGAGCGTCAGGTCGATCACGCGGAGCTGCCCCTCGTCGTCGGGTCGGAGCTGCCAGTCGATGGCGAGCGCCGGGGCATCCGGGCGATCGAGCCGGGTCCGCACCAGCTGACCCCCGGCCCCCGCCGGATACACGGCGACCAGCTGCAACCGGTCGGGATCGAGTCCGTCGCGCGCCCCGGCGCTGAGCTGCCGCGCGAGCAGGTGGGCGAGGTGACCGGAGAACAGGTCGAGGTAGCGCGCGCGCTCGGCGGTGGCGGCCGTCCGCCAGTGACGGCCGAGCACGAGCCGCCCGATCCGCGGCAGATCGGCGTGGGCGCCGAGCACCGGACCGATGGCGACCGCGGCCGGCTCGCCGGTCCGCTCGGCGGCGGCGAGCGCCGCCCCGAGCCTCCGCGCGAAGTCGAGCACCATGGCGCCGGCATCAGGCGGCCCGGCGGCGAACTCGGCGGCGGAAACCGGCGTCGCCGCGAGCGCGCTCACGGCCAGGAGACGGAGCACGTTGCGCCGGGGGAGGCCGGGCGGGCAACACGGCATGGGGCAGCTCCAGGGCGGCGGGACCTGATCCCGAGCATCGCCGCGAGCCGCTGAACGGATCCTGAATGCCAGCGAAACCAGGGGCTTATACCGGTGCGGGGACGGCCGCGAGCCTCTGTCCCTTCAGGAGCGGCTGGTGGCCACCCGCTCCCGCATCTCGCCGAGCAGGCCCTCGATTCCGCCGCGCTCGATCACGGTCGCGAACTCCGCGCGCTGGCTGATCAGGAGGCTGACGTTCTCGACGATCAGGTCGATGATCACCCAGTCGCCATCGTCCCCGCGCAGCCGCCAGGCGGCCCTGACCGGCGGCCGGTCCGGCGGGCGGACCACCGAGTCGACGATCACGTCCCGCTCGCCGATCGGGCGGCTGCCCTCGATCGTGAACAGGTCGCTGGCTGAATCGAGCTCCTTGCCGGAGTAGACGCCGAGATGGCCCATGAACTTGCTCAGCATCAGCTCGCGGAACAGCTCGAGGTATTCCGCCTGCTGCGCCTCGTCGGCGGTGCGCCAGTGGCGGCCGAGCACGAGCCGCCCCAGCCGGTCCAGATCGACGTCCTCGCCGATGGTGCGGGCGAGCCGCTCGCTCGCATCCTCGCGAGCCAGCTCGTCGCTCTCCAGAAGCTGGACGATGTGCTGGACGAGCGTCTCGATGACGGCTTCCGGGGCGGTTCCGGCTTCGAGGCGGTGCGGCGCGAGGTACGCCAGCGCGAATGCGATCAGAACGCCGAGCGCGCGGCGGCGACCGAGCAGCGGTCGAACCACCAACATGTGTGCCCTCCCACGACAGGCATCCGACGGCCTCGCGGGTAGTCGCGGGCCCCTCTTGCTGTTGACCGGAAGATGGTTCAGCCGGCGCGCGCTGTCGAGGCCTTCCCGCGGGGATGACCTCAGGTGAGCTGATCGATCTCCGCTTCGCTGAGCTGGCCCGGGACGAGCGTGAGCGGCACCCGCATCTCGTCGCTCATCCGGGTGATCAGGTAGTTGACCAGCGGCCCCGGATCCTGGCGATCGCTCGCGGTCCCGAGCACCACGACCGAGATCGACGGCTCCTCCTCGATCAGGGCGAGGACCTCGTCGCGGCGCCGCCCTTCGCGGATGTACAGCGCCGGCATCTTGCCGGTCATCGCCTGCGCCTTGGCGGCGAGGCTCTGGAGCGTCTGCTCCGCGATCTCGCGCGCCTCGTCCTGCATCACCCGCTCGACGCCGAGCCAGTGCTGGAACTCCGCCGGCTCGATCACGTAGACCATGGCGACGCGCCCCCCGGTCCGCTCGGCCCGGCGGCAGGCGAAATGCAGCGCGTTCCGCATCTCCTCGGTGTCGTCGACGACCACGAGGAACAGGCGCTCGCCGGAGCCGGACTCGGCCGCCGGCGCCTCGGAGCCGGCCGCCACCGGGTCGGGCCTGATGTCCTCGCTCATCGTCAACCCCTCCGGAAGATCACCGCGGCGAGCCACCCGGCGGCGATCGAGATGACGATCGCGGCGATGCCGTAGAGCGGCGCCTGGGCGTGCGCGAAGTCGAACACCTCGGCCTCGAGGCCGATCTTGCTGATCACGAGCGTGCTGCGCTGCGCGTCGGTGACCTGCCCGCCGACGAGCTCGAACACCTGGACCTGGTAGATCCCGGGCGGCACGTTGGCCGGAAAATCGACGTCGGTCCGGAACAGCTGGTCGCCGACGAAGCGGACCGCACCCACCTCGTCGACGTACAGGTTCATCCGCTGCTTGTTCCGGATCAGCGCATCCTCGAAGGCTGCGATCTCGCTGATCTCCCGGCCTTCGACGTCGACTGGCTGGACGTTCAGGTGCTGGAGCCCGAGCTCGAGCCGGGCCTGGACGTCCGGATGCGTGATCTGCTCGATCGGCCGCGAG
The DNA here is from genome assembly GCA_036375275.1 of Geminicoccaceae bacterium. Lineage (GTDB taxonomy): Bacteria > Pseudomonadota > Alphaproteobacteria > Geminicoccales > Geminicoccaceae > DASUSF01. The sequence goes on from DASUSF010000323.1 coordinate 4,196, forward strand.
CTGGCGACGAAATAGAAGGTGGGCACGTTCCGAAACGTCATCTCGTCCGCGTTGACCCAGATCCCGGCGATCTGGTCCTTGCGCCGGACCACCTGCTCGTCGCGCGGGCCGATCATGGTGACCACGATCTCATTGCTCGCGTCGCTGACCCCGAACAGGGTGACCGTGGTGCCGACGAAGGCGGTGGTGATCGCGATCAGGTGCGCCGAGATGTCGGCGGCGAGGCCCTGCGGCCGGGCCTCGCGGAGCGGCAGGACGGCGAGCAGGAGCGCGAGCAGGAGGAGTGGAGTGCGGTACCGGCGGCTCATCAATGCCCTCGACCGAGCGAGTACAGGTCGACCGGCCTGACCACGAGATCGTAGCCGATCTTGGCGCAGACCACGAGGACGATGATCGCGAGCAGGATCCGGAGCTGCTCGCCGCGCAGCCGCCCGCTGATGCCGGAACCGAGCTGGGCGCCGACCACGCCGCCGACGATCAAGGACAGCGCCAGCACGATGTCGACGGTCTGGTTGTTGGTCGCATGCAGGAAGGTGGTCACCGCGGTCACGAACGAGATCTGGAACAGCGAGGTGCCGACCACGATCGAGGTCGGCATCCCGATCAGGTAGATCATCGCCGGCACCATCAGGAACCCGCCGCCCACGCCCATGATCGCCGACAGGATGCCGACCAGGAAGCCGAGGCCGAGCGGCATGAGGGAGCTGATGTAGAGCCGCGACCTCTGGAAGCGCATCTTCAGCGGCAGGCCGTGCAGCCAGAGGTGGCGGTGGCGCCGGGTGAAGCTCTCGCCGCCGCGGCGGCGGTTGGTCCGGATCAGGGTCCGGGCCGATTCGAGGAACATCAGCACGCCGACCGTGCCGAGGAAGATCACGTAGGCGAGCTGGATCACGAGGTCGATCTGGCCCAGGCTCCTGAGCAGCGCGAACAGCCAGACGCCGAAGGCGGAGCCGAGGAAGCCGCCCATCACCAGGACCATGCCCATCTTCACGTCGACGTTGCCGCGGCGCATGTGCGCCTGCACGCCGCTGACCGAGGAGGCGAGGATCTGGCTCGCCTCGGAGCCGACCGCCACCGGCGGCGGAATGCCGATGAAGATCAGGAGCGGGGTCATGAGGAATCCGCCGCCGACCCCGAACACGCCGGAGAGGAACCCGACGGCGGCGCCGAGGCCGAGCAACACGAACAGGTTGACCGACATCTCGGCGATCGGGAGGTAGATGTCCATGAACGTCCCGGAGGGCGCGCGGCGCGTCGATTGCGCGCACCATCGGCCACGGGTCCGGGAGCGTCAAGCTCGGCACCCGGGAGCGGGAACGGAGCGCCCGGCAGCGTCCGGAACGGCCGCCGACCCGTCCGGGTGCGCTCAGGCCGGGGCGATCGAGTAGCGGGCCGAGGGCGTCATCACGAGCTCGATCGCCATGCGCAGCCCCACCCCGAGCACGATCAGCGCGAGCAGCAGGCGGATGTGCTCGCCGCGGAGCCGGGCGCCGATCCCGGCGCCGAGCTGCGCCCCGACCACGCCGCCCACCACCAGCGCGAGCGCCAGGAACATGTCGACGGTCTGGTTGTTGAGCGCGTGCATGAAGGTGGTCCCGGCGGCCACGAACGCGATCTGGAAGAGCGAGGTTCCGACCACGACGGCGGTCGGCATGCCGAGCAGGTAGATCATCGCCGGGACCATGATGAAGCCGCCGCCCACCCCCATCATCGCGACCAGCAGGCCGGCCAGCATGCCGAGCAGCAGCGGCCCGAGGGCGCTGATGTAGAGGCCGGAGCGCCGGAAGCGGGTGCGCAGCGGCAGCCGGTGCAGCCAGATGTGGTGATGCCGCGCGACCCGCGGGCGGCCCCCGCGCCATGTCCACCAGAGGGCGCGCAGGGACTCGACCAGCATCATCGCCCCGACGCCCCCCAGGAAGATCACGTAGGTGAGCGAGATCACCAGGTCGATCTGACCGAGGCTCTGCAGCAGGCCGAACACCCAGACCCCGACCAGCGAGCCGGCGAACCCGCCGGCCATGAGGATCAGGCCCATCTTGAGGTCGACCGTGCGCCGGCGGAGCTGGACCTGAACGCTGGACACCGACGACGCGACGATCTGCGCCGAGGAGGTGCCGACCGCCACCGGCGGCGGCACCCCGAGGAGGATCAGGAGCGGCGTCATGAGGAAGCCGCCGCCGACGCCGAAGATGCCGGAGAGGAAGCCGACGCCGCCGCCGAGGCCGAGCAACGCGAACAGGTTGACCGACATCTCGGCGATCGGGAGGTAGATGTCCATGAACGTCCCGGAAGGGCGGCGCGGCGCCACCATCGGGGGCGGCCCCGGGCCCGTCAAGGCGGGGTTGCCGGTGCGGGCGGCGCCGCCCCCCGGTCCCCCGGGCGTGGCGATCAGGGCTTCTGCCGGTGGGCCTCGACGAAGGCGCGGAGCGCCGCGTTGATCCGGGTCTGATAACCGGCTCCCCTGGCCTTGAACCACGCTAGAACATCCGGATCGAGGCGGAGCGTGACCTGCTTCTTGGGCCCGCGTGGATCATAGGCGGTCGCATGCTTGACCCAGTCCTCGGGCAGGTCGGCCCAGTCGGGGTCGCTCGCTATCGCCGCCTCTAACTCCTCCTCGGTCATCGCGTCGACCCGCGCCCAGTCGGTCTGGCTCTTGCCTTCGGCGCGCATCTGAGCGAGCTCTTCACTCGTGTAGCGCACGATATGCCCGTCTCTCTTCATGTCTCGCCCTCCGAAACGAGATGATCCGGATCACTCTGTCCCGCGGCGTCCAGACGATCGCGACTTCGCGCTCGTCGAAGCGTCCGATGGTGTCCCATCGCTCCTCCTGAGCGCGACGCGCAGCTCGCGTCAGATGTCGCCCCAGAAAAACGAATTCTGCATCGAGAAAGTCGAGGCCGTGCTTCTCGAGGTTCGCCCGTCGTTTGCGCTCGTCCCACTCGAACTCCATCAGCCAATGTAGCGACGAATGTCGTGCCCAGCAACGCGACGTCGTGGACGCGCCGGGGCCCGGCTCTCGATTCCCAGCTGGGAAGCGGCTATAGAGCCCGGAACCAAGTTGCGCCCCCGGCGTGATCCGGAGGCACTGGTTCCAAGAATCAGCGCCAGGGAGGCCGTCCTGTTCCAGCGGAAGCCCCTCGACACCTCGCCGCATGTGTCGGACGAGGTGAAGTGCACGACCTGCTACATGTGCGCCTGCCGCTGCGGGATCCGGGTGCACCTGAAGGGCGGCGGCATCCGCTACATCGAGGGCAACCCGGACCACCCCGTGAACAAGGGCGTGCTCTGCGCGAAGGGCTCGGCCGGGATCATGCAGCACTACGCGCCGGCCCGACTCAGCCGGCCGCTGCTCCGGGTCGGGGACCGCGGCCAGGCCGACTTCCGCGAGATTTCCTGGGAGGAGGCGCTCGGCATCGCCGCCGAGTGGCTCGGCCGCGTGCGGGCGAAGGACCCGCGCCGGCTCGCCTTCTTCACCGGGCGCGACCAGAGCCAGGCGCTGACCGGCTGGTGGGCGAGCCAGTTCGGGACCCCGAACTACGCCGCGCACGGTGGCTTCTGCTCGGTCAACATGGCGGCCGCCGGCCTGTACACGATCGGCGGCAGTTTCTGGGAGTTCGGCGAGCCGGACTGGGAGCGGACCCACTACTTCATGATGTGGGGCTGCGCCGAAGACCACGAGTCCAACCCGATCAAGCTCGGGCTCGCGAGGCTCAAGGAGCGGGGCGCCAAGTTCGTCTCGGTCAACCCGGTCCGGACCGGCTATTCGGCGATCGCCGACGAGTGGCTGCCGATCACGCCCGGCACCGACGGGCTGTTCGCGCTCGCCCTCGTCCACGAGTTGCTCCGCGCCGGCAAGGTCGACGCGGAGTACCTCGCGCGGACCACCAACGCCGGCTGGCTGGTGATCCAGGATCCCGGGGCGAAGGACCACGGCCTGTTCCTCCGCGACGATGACGGCCGCCCGCTCTGCCTCGACCGGACGAGCGGAGTGGCGGCGCCGGCCGCCGGGCCGGACGCGAGGCCGGCGCTCCGCGGCGAGCACCGCTTCGGCCGGCGGAGGCACGAGCGCCGGGCGGTCCCGGTCTTCCAGCTGCTCGCCGAGCGCTACCTCGACCCGGCCTACGCGCCGGACGCGGTTGCGGCGGCCTGCGGGATCGCGGCCTCCACCATCCGGCGGATCGCGGCCGAGCTCGCCCACGTCGCCTTCCAGCGGGAGGTGATCGTCGAGACTCCCTGGACCGACGCCTTCGGCAAGCGGCACAGCTTCATGCGTGGGCGCCCGGTGAGCATGCACGCGATGCGCGGGATCTCCGCCCACTCCAACGGCTTCCACACCTGCCGGGCCCTGCACATGCTGCAGATGCTGCTCGGCTCGATCGACGTCCCGGGCGGGTTCCGCTTCAAGCCGCCGTTCCCGAAGCCGGTCCCGCCGGCGCCCAAGCCCGCGGGCAAGGCGGACCAGGTGCGGGCGGGTGAGCCGCTGCCCGGGCCGCCGCTCGGCTTCCCGCACGGTCCCGCAGACCTCCTGATCGACGCCGAGGGGCGCCCGCTCCGGATCGACAAGGCGTTCTCCTGGGACGCGCCGCTCGCGGCCCACGGCATGATGCACACGGTGATCACCAACGCCTATCACCGCGACCCCTACGGGATCGACGTGCTGATGATGTACATGGCGAACATGGCCTGGAACTCGGCCATGAACATCGCCGGCACGCTCGCCATGCTGACCGCGCGCGACCCGGCGGGCGACGGCTATCGGATCCCGCACATCATCTACTCCGACGCCTATTTCTCCGAGATGGTCGCCTACGCCGACCTGGTGCTGCCGGACACGACCTACCTCGAGCGCTACGACTGCATCTCGATCCTCGACCGGCCGATCAGCTCGGCCGACGGGCCGGCGGACGCGATCCGCCAGCCGGTGGTCCAGCCCGACCGGGACGTCCGGCCGTTCCAGGACGCGCTGCTCGACCTCGGCGCGCGGCTCGAGCTGCCGGGCATGACCCGGAGCGACGGCGGTCCGCGCTACCCCGGCGGCTACCGGGACTACATTCAGAACCACGAGCGCACGCCCGGGACCGGCTCGCTGATGGGCTTTCGCGGCGTCGACGGGACGAAGAAGGGCAGGGGCCAGCCCAACCCCGACCAGGTGCGGCGCTACATCGAGCAGGGGTGCTTCTGGAAGGACGAGATCCCGGCCGAGGCGCGCTACTTCAAGCACGTCAACCGGGCCTATCTCGAGTACGCGACCGCCATGGGCTTCATCCCGGAGGCGGAGCCGATCCC
>DASUSF010000324.1:0-9346 GCA_036375275.1 Geminicoccaceae bacterium
CCGCCTCCAGCGCCGCCGCCGCGCCGGCCGCCGCGGCCCGATCCGAGGGCGCGATCCCGAGGTCGAGCAGGCGCCGTCCCACCGCCCGGTAGAGCAGGCCGGTGTCGAGGAAGGCGAGATCGAAATGCCGGGCCAGCCGGCGCGCCAGCGTGGTCTTGCCGGACGCGGCCGGGCCGTCGACCGCGATCACCAGCGGTCCGCCGGCGCGCCCACCCCTCACCCGTCGACCTCCTCGATCCGAGCGCCGAGGCGGTTCATGAGCGCAGCGAAGTCGGGGAAGCTGGTCAGGATGGTCTCCGCGCCGTCGACCGTCACCGGCGCGTCGGCGAGCGCGCCGAGGACGAGGAAGCTCATCGCGATCCTGTGATCGTGCCGGGCGTCGATCGTGGCGCCGCCGGGCGGCCGGCCGGCCCGCCCCGCGATGCGGAGGTCGTCACCGCTGAGCGCGCAGTCGACACCGCAGGCGGCGAGGCCACGGGCGATCGCCTGCAGCCGGTCGCTCTCCTTGACCCGAAGCTCGCCGAGGCCGCGCAGCCACGTCTCGCCCGACGCGCACGCCGCCCCGACCGCGAGGATCGGGTACTCGTCGATCATGCTCGGCGCCCGCGCCGCAGGCACGTCGACCGCCTCGAGGCCACCGCCCCGCACCTCCAGATCGGCGACCGGCTCGTCGTTCTCCAGCCGCTCGGCGGTGAGCCGCAGCCCGTCGCTCATCGCTTCGATGGTGCGCAGCAGGCCCACCCGGAGCGGATTGTTGCCGATCCGCTCCAGGGTCACGCGGGACCCGGGCAGGGCGAGCGCCGCGACCAGCGGGAAGGCGGCGGAGGACGGATCCGCCGGCACCACCACGTCCGCCGCCGCCAGTTCCGGCTGCCCCTCGAGCGCGACCGTCCGGCCGCCCGCCGCGTCGTCCACGACCTCCACCCCGGCGCCGAAGTGGCGCAGCATGCGCTCGCTGTGGTCCCGGCTCGGGGACGGCTCCACCACCACCGTCCGCCCCGGCGCGTGCAGCCCCGCGAACAGGATCGCGGACTTGACCTGGGCGGACGGCACGCGCTGCTCGTGCCGGATCGGGACCAGCTCGTCGGTGCCGGTGAGCGCGAGCGGCAGCCGGCCGCCGCTCCGGGTCAGGAAGGTGGCGCCCATCCGCTCGAGGGGCTCGAGCACCCGGGCCATCGGGCGCTCGCGGAGCGACTCGTCGCCGGTCAGGAAGGTCGTGAACGGATGGCCGGCGAGGAGGCCCATCAGGAGGCGGACGCCGGTCCCGGCGTTGCCGAGGTCGAGCGGCCGGTCGGGCTCGTCGAAGCCGGCGACGCCGACACCCTGGACCACGACCAAGTCCGGCGCCGCCCGCTCGATCTGGACGCCGAGGTGGGTGAGGGCCTGCGCGGTCGCATCCACGTCGGCCGCCTCGAGCAGGCCCCGGATCCGCGTCCGCCCGACCGCCATCGCGCCGAGCATCAGGGCCCGATGCGAGATCGACTTGTCGCCCGGCACCCGGATCCGGCCCTCGAGCCGCCGGACCGGGTGGGATATCAAGCGCATCGAGGCCTCCCGCCTGGCGCCGCGGCTGCCCGGGCGCTGCGGAAATTGCTTTTGACAGCACCAGCCGATCATGGCAATTCGCCTCACCGTTCGCGCGGCCGGCAAGGGCCGAGGAGAGGCGTGTGGCGAAGCCGGAGTGGGGGACGAAGCGGATCTGCCTGAGCTGCGGCGCCCGCTTCTACGACATGCACCGTGATCCGATCGTCTGCCCCGCCTGCGGGTCGACGGTCGATCTGACCGCGCAGTCGCGACCGCGCCGGTCCCGGGCGGCGGCCAAGACCGTGGCGGTCCAGCCGGCCGAGGTCGAGGTCGACGAGCGCGAGGTGGCGGTCGACGCCAAGGAGGAGGACGAGGACCAGGAGGACGCGGCCGACGACTCCTCGGATTCCGACGACGAGGACAGCGACGGCGCGATCGAGGACGTCTCCGAGCTCGGCGACGACGACATGACCGACGTCATCGACACCGAGATCGAGGACGACGACAGGGAGCGCTAGAGCGGATCCCGATCTGACGGAACCGCCTTGCCAGCGATTCCGATCGGTGAATCCGCTCTGATCCCGCAGATGGAGCATCCTTCTTCCGATGAGCGGAAGGGCGTCGCGGCGCGATGCGGTACTGTCTCATCGGCGATTGCTCTGGCGAACGCTCTTGCCAAGCGCTGCGGCAATCCTTAACTCTCGCCCAGCGCTCGCGCGACCGGTGGGGCCGTAGCTCAGTTGGGAGAGCGCTTGAATGGCATTCAAGAGGTCGGCGGTTCGACTCCGCTCGGCTCCACCAACAAGATCCACACGATGAGCGGCGGGGCTGCGGGCGGCGAGAGGGCACGGTGTGCACGCGCCGCGCGCCCGTGACGTCGACCGGCCGCACAGCTCCTCCTCCCGCCGCCACACGCTCCGCCGTCGGTCAACGTGCAGCCCTGCTACGGCGCGGGCGGCTCAGGCTCGCGCGGGGCGGCCTCATCCAGGCCACGCAGGTGGTTCGAGAGCCGCTCCGGCACCTCGAGCTCGAAGCCGAGGATCGCGGACGAGAGCGCCTTGCCATAGTTGTCGAGGCAGAGCGACCGCGAGACCCCGCCCCCGAGCGCGCCTTCGCAGACGAAGTTCAGGGCCGACAGCCCGTCGATCTCGTAGCGGCGGACGTCGCCCTTGATGGCCGCGCCGTAGAACGCCTTGAAGCGCTCCGCCGTGAGCTGCTCCTTGAGGAGCGGGTACAGCTCGGGCGTGTAGGCGATGGCGCTGATCGACGAGGTGTCACCCTTGTCGCCGGCGCGGACGTGGGCCGCGTGCTGCAGCTTCACGAGCATCCGCTCAGCTCTCGTACATGGTGATCTGGAAGGGGACCGCCTCGCGCGCCACCAGGGTCGACCAGATGCCGATCACCTCGCGCACCCGGTCCTGGTGCGGCACCCGCTTGCCGGTCATGGCGACGCCCGAGACCGCCATCCCGTCGATCTCGCGGCCGACCTTCTCGGCTTCCGCGCGGGAGCGGGCACGTGCGGCGACGCGGACCGCGACCTCGTAGGGCTCGGGCGCGCCCGGCGGGGTCGCGTCGCCATGGATGGCGTTGAGCCCGAGGAAATCGATCCGCACGTCTTCGGCCTGAAGCCGGACCACCTCGAAGCGTTCTTCGAGGATCCGCCGCGCCAGCTTCGCCCGTCTGAGGGCGCCCGGACCGGCATAGAAGAACATGTCCTCGCCGATGAAGCCCTCGATGCAGCCGATCGACACCTTGAGGGTCGCCGGCCGGGGCCGGCCGCCGATGCGGGACACCCCGACCCGATCCGGCCCCTCCTCCTCGAGCACCGCGCTGGTGAAGTCGACCGTGACGTCCGGGGTCAGGTAGGTGGCGGGATCGTGGACCTCGTAGAGCATCTGCTCCTTGATCGTCATGAGGTTCACCGCGCCGCCCGTGCCGGCGATCTTGGTGATCACGGCGCTGCCGTCCTGGTCGACCTCGGCGATCGGAAAGGCGAGGTTCCAGGGCTCCGGCACGTCCTTGAAGCCGGGGTCCGAAAAGTAGCCGCCGGTCACCTGGGCGCCACATTCCATCAGATGACCGATGCCGCTGCCCTGACCGAGGCGGTCGTGGTCGAGCGGGTGCCAGCCGAACTCGTGCATCATGGGCGCCAGGAACAGGGACGGATCGGCGACCCGCCCGGTCATGACGATCCGGGCACCGTCCTCCAGGGCCGTGACGATCGGCTCGGCGCCGAGGTAGGCCTCGGCCGAGACGATGCTGCCGTCCAGCGCCCGGACCGGTCGTCCGTCCTCGAGCAACCGGTCGCCGAGCGCCAGCACCCTGTCGTCGATCTGGCTGCCGGTCACGGCCGCGACCTTGACCCCGCCGTGACCGAGCTCCCGCAGGTGATGCACGACCCGCTCGGCCGCCGCCTTCGGCGCGATCCAGCCCTGGTTGCTAACGATCTTCGTGCCGCGCCGCATGCACCCCGGCAGGACGCGCGAGAGACGGTCGTCGAGGTAGGTGTCGTAACCGGGAAAGGAGGGGTCGCGCCGCTTCCTCACCTGCGCCGCCGACACCGTCGCTTCCGCCATGGTCTCGAAGCACAGGTAGTCGAGATCGCCGCGCTCGGCGTTCCACCCCGCCGGCTCGAGCCGGTCGCCCCACCACGCCGCGCCGGAGCCGATCCGCAGGCGGCTGCTCGCCATGGCGACGTCCCTTTCGTTCGGTCACGGCAGAAGGCCTCGCGTCCGGGCGATCCTGTCGCGTGGAGCTCCGCCAGAGACGCGCGGCCCTCGGATCCGGCCGGGCCAGTTTCCGAGGAGGTCGCACCGGCTGTCGTCCGGAAGACGACCGGGTCGTGCGGCGGCGCGCCGATCGGCCGGTTCGAGCGCCAGGCGCTCAGGCAGGGCCGGCCGGGACGATCCCGACCACGTCGCAGAATTCGTGTGCCGGCAGCATCAGCCCGATCCCGGTGTCCTTGAAGGCGCCGAAGTTGGCGCTTTCCGACGACCGCTCGGCAAGAATGGCGAGCGCCACGCCGACCACCTGCCCGGCCTCGTCGAAGACCGGCCCGCCGGAGGTCCCGAGCCCGATCGGGAAGCCGAGCGCGACCAGCGGGCCTTCGAGCGGCACGACCGTCGGCAGGTGGCCGCCGACCGCGACCCAGCGCGAATGGGTGGGATGGCCGATCAGGATCAGATGCTGGCCCGGCGTCAGGTCGCCGCAGAACCAGGGCGGCGCCGGGTAGCCCTCCGGCACCTTGACCGACACCAGGGCGAGATCGAGCGCCGCATTCCGCCAGCGGATCGTCCCGGGCGCGCTGTCGCCGTCGAAGAACTGGACCTCGAGCGGCTCTTCCGTCACCACGTGATCGGCGGTCAGCACCAGGTCGGGGCCGATGATGGTCCCCGTGCCGTGCCCGTCGGTGTGCTCAACCATGACGGTGGCATGATGAAGATTTTCGAGCGACGGTTGGGGCGTCATGCTGCACGCCCCGAGCAGGCCCAAGAGCATCGCGCCGACCGGCAGGCCCATCCCGCGACTACTCGGCGACATCCGTTCCTCCGCTCGGATTTACTTTTCGTTAAGGATTAGGGGCAGGTTAACATCGAGAGTGACGCTCAGGCCAGCGCTTTTTGCACGACACGTGCGTACGGGACGGAGGCTTTCGCGTGACGGCTGCTCATCCATCGGTTCAACAATCGCGGCCGCCGTCGGTCCTCGTGGTGATGCACGACCGACTCGCCCCTGCCGGCCGGATCGGCCAGACCATCGTCGAGGCCGGCGGCCGGACCACAGTCCTGATGCCGCACGAGCGCCATGGCTCGCTCCCGCCGCACGAGCCGGTCGGGCTCCCCGCGACCGGTCGGGACTTCGACGCGCTCCTGATCCTCGGCGGCGCCATGCACGCCGCCGACGACCGGGGCTTCCCGCACTTCGAGCGGCTCCTCGAGCTCATCCGGCGCTTCCATCGCCTCGGCAAGCCCGTGCTCGGGATCTGCCTCGGCGCGCAGCTGGTCGGCCGCGCCTTCGGCGCGCCGGTCCGCCGGCAAGGCTTTCTCGAGTTCGGCTTCGAGCCGGTCCGCCTCGGCGAAGCCGCCCGTCGGGATCCGCTCCTCGCGGGCCTCGGGCCCGAGGTCCGGGTGATGCAGTGGCACGAGGACACGGTGGCACTGCCCCAGGGCGCCCTCCACCTCGCTGCGAGCGAAGCCTGCACGAACCAGATTTTCCGCGTCGGCAGAACCACCTACGGCTTCCAGTGCCACATCGAGGTGACCCCCGACATCGCGCGCAGCTGGGTCCGCCACCGCGCGCCGGAGATCGCCGCCGACGCGCCCTGGTTCTTCGAGCGCTTCGAGGCCGACCTCGACCAGTACATGAAGCCGGCGCTGGCGTTCTGCCGGATGGTGACCCGGCGCTGGCTCGACCTCTGCCGTCTTGAGGCACAAGGTCAGGAAAGCGCCGAACCTGTGAGCGAGTTCACAGATCCGCGGGGCCCGCGCGGCTAGCCTGGTCCTGCGCCTCGTAGTGGCGAGCAACCGGTCGAAAGACCGATCCTGCTCTCCCGGATCTCCCTGGCCTGGCGGCTCCGGTCCCGATCGGAGCCGCATTTTTCTTGCGCCGGCGGCGGCCGGATGCTGATCAGGGCCGGGATTGTCCGGGAGCGCGCCCTTGACCCTTGATCGACCGGTGCCTGCGGGGCGGGTCCCCGCCGTCGACCCCAGCTCGACGGCGTCGATCTGATGCCGCCAGGAAGCGGGAGCGCCACCCGGAGCGGCGCTTCGAGCTCCGCCGCGATCGGCGTGCCCGGGCCGGACAGCGCCTACGCCTGGTGGCGGCTCGGGGCCTCGCTCGCGCTCAGCACGATCGGCGGGATCGGCCTCTGGTCGGTGGTGGTCGCCCTGCCCGCGCTCGAGGCCGAGTTCGGGGTCGACCGCGGCAGCGCCGCGCTGCCCTACACCGCGACCATGATCGGCTTCGCCGTCGGCGGCGTGCTGATGGGCCGGGTGGCCGACCGCTTCGGGGTCATGGTGCCGGTGATCCTCGGCGCGCTGATGCTCGGGGTCGGCTACGTTCTCGCCGCCTCGGCGACCAGCCTCTGGCAGTTCATGCTCGCCCAGGCGCTGGTGATCGGCCTCCTTGGCAGCTCGGCCACCTTCGGGCCTCTGGTCGCCGACGTCTCGCTCTGGTTCCAGAAGCGGCGCGGCATCGCGATCGCGATCGTGGCGAGCGGCAACTACCTGGCCGGGACGCTCTGGCCGCCCCTCCTGCAGCAGGCGATCGCGACGTTCGGCTGGCGGGACGCGCACCTCGGGATCGGCGCCCTCTGCGTCGTGACCATGCTGCCGCTGGCCTTCACGCTCCGCCGCCGGGCGCTCCTCGACGATGGCCGGGCGCCGCCGGCCGCCCGCACCTTCCCCGGCATGGCGCGGATCTCGCCCTCCGGGCTGCAGGTCCTGCTGGTGCTCGCCGGGATCGCCTGCTGCATCGCCATGTCGATGCCGCAGGTCCATATCGTCGCCTACTGCGGCGACCTCGGCTACGGCCCCGCGCGCGGCGCCGAGATGCTGTCCCTGATGCTCGGCCTCGGGGTGGTCAGCCGGCTCGGCTCGGGCCTGATCGCGGACCGCATCGGCGGCGTCGGCACCCTCCTCCTCGGCTCGGTCCTGCAGTGCCTCGCCCTGATCTTCTACCTGCCGTTCGACGGGCTGACGTCGCTCTACGTCGTCTCGGCGCTGTTCGGGCTGTCGCAGGGCGGCATCGTGCCGAGCTACGCCCTGATCGTCCGCGAGTACTTCCCGGCGCGCGAGGCGGGCGCGCGGGTCAGCCTGGTCCTGATGGCGACGGTCGCCGGCATGGCGATCGGCGGCTGGATGTCGGGCGAGATCTACGACCTGACCGGCTCCTACCGGGCCGCCTTCCTCAACGGCATCGCCTGGAACCTGGTCAACACCTCGATCGCCCTCTGGCTCCTGGTCGGCCGGCTGCGGGGCCGCATGGTGCCGGCCTGACCGTCCGCCGTCACCCCGGCTGATAGCTCGGCACGACGTAGGGGCCTTCCGGGATGATCGCGACGTGGCGGTCGCCGGAGCGGGCGACGCTCGCCCGGACCGCCTCCTCCACCGACGGGACGAGATCGACGCCAGTCAGTGGTCGGGTCGATTCATCAAGGCCTTGAGTGAACAGCTTCACCTGGCCGATGCGCATCGGCTTGAGCTGCATCTCGGTCTGCCACTCGTCGATGTCGGCGAACCGCTTCTGGAGGATCTCCTCGAGGAAGCGCCCGGCGCCGTTCTGCACCAGGCGACGCTGGGCGTCGATGAACTCGGCCGAGCCCATGCCCTCGGAGCAGGCGGAGGCGATGATCAGGTCGCCGCCCTCGGCCATGATGTCGAGCGGCCCCACCATCCCCTTGATCGTCTGGTAGTAGGTCTTGTCGAGCGGATGCCCGGCGGCGGTGGTGACCACCGTCTGGTACTGGCGCGGCACCGGGACCCGGGCGTAGGCGTCGATGTGGGCGACCGCCAGGAGGTGGCTCCGGACGATCTCGCCGAAGTTCACGAACGAGAGCTGGCGGTGCTCGTCGATCACCGTGTTGAGGGCGAGGACGCCGCCGATCATGCCGGCGATGGCGACCTGCTCCTCGTGGAGAGGATTGCCCTCGAGCACGCAGTTGGCGGCCTTCGGGTCCTCCATGAAGCGGGCCGAGTGGAACGTGGTGATGGTGTCCTTGTGGGCGACGCCGGGCGCGATCACCTTCCGCCCGCCGGAATAGCCGGCCATGAAGTGCGGCTCCACGAGGCCGGTCGCGATCTTCAGGTCCGCTTCGATGAACCGCCGGTCGATCTTGACCGGGACCTTCCGGTTCGGCGTGAACCCGAGGTCGACGTGCATGGCGTCGTCGCGGGCGAAGTGGTTCCGGGCCCGGACGTTCTGGATGACCCAGGGATCGCCCACCACCTCGGCGAGCTCGTCGCCTTCGTTCGGGCGGTGCAGCCCGGTCGCGACGAGGACCGTGATCCCGTCCTTCGGCACGCCCGCACCGAGCAGGGTCTCGATCATCGGGCGGAGGAACAGCGCGTTCGGCACCGGGCGGGTCACGTCGCAGATCAGGATGCAGGCGGAGCGCTTGCCGCGCGCCAGCTCGGCGAGCGGCGGCGCATCGACCGGCCGCGCCAGCGCGTCCCGGACCGCGGCCGCCGGATCCCGGAGCACCGGCATCTCGGGCTTCCGGATCACCAGGGCCTCGAGGTCGTCCGGCAGGTCGACCATCAGCCCGTCCCGTCCGTAGCTCAGCTCGATCTTCATCGTCACCTCCCGGGCGAAGACCCTGGGGATCGCCGCGAACCGGAACTCTAAGTCTCCAGCAAGGGGCAAAGCCTCGCGAGCACCTCGCTCACCAAGACTTCGGGTGCCCGAGCGATGGGGTCAACGCGGCGCGCCCGCCAATCCACGCTGCGCACATGATCGGCCAGGACGACGCCCTCGAGACCCGCCACGCCGCTGATGATGACCTCGAACGGATAGCCCTTGATCCGGCTGGTGATCGGGCAGGCGAGCGCGAGGCCAATCCGCCGATTGTAGCTTTTCGGCGAGAGGATGAGGGCCGGCCGGCGGCCCGCCTGTTCACGTCCGGCATGCGGGGTGAACGAAAGCCAGGCGAGGTCGCCGCGCTCCGGTGCCTCCATCCTCACCAGACCTCTTTCCCCTCCGGCTCCCCCCAATCGGTTTCCTCATCCAGGTTGTCGTCGGTCACCTCGGCGAGCAGCTCCTCCAGCCGGTACTGCGGAACGCGGCGACGGATCTTCAGGACGTCGCCTTCGACCTCGATCTGGAC
>DASUSF010000325.1:0-3516 GCA_036375275.1 Geminicoccaceae bacterium
CCCGACCTCGAGCCGAGTGCTCGAGAACGGCGATAGCGTCTGCACCTACGCGTACGAGGTCGGCAACGATCCCTCCGCGGGCCGAGCGGTCCTGCATGGCGGCATGGACGTGCTCACCTTTGGCCTCTGGGAGCTGGTCGGCACGCCGGCGGAGGCAATGCAGGGCCAGAAGTACGAAATGACCGTGACCTACGATGCCGAGGGCAATGCCAAGGCCATCGAGACCCGGCCCGTGAAGTCCGAGCCCTGAGGTCCTGGCCCAGTTCGGCGAGCGCAGCGAGACGAGAGGAGGCGCTTCGACTGTTCGAGCAGGTCGAGAACCCGTAGCAAGCCGAAGCGCGGGCAAAGCTCGAAGATCGGCCAGACCAGGACAGTCACGACGAGTCGCAGGCGTCGTCGGATGCCGTGCGGGGGCGGAAAAGGAAGAGCGCCGCAACCAATAATCTTATAGTAACGTTCTCGGCGGCGAGAACGGCCGCGAGCTGCGGATCGCCCGAAGCCAGGCATTCTCAAGAGCCGGGCAGAGGCAGGACGCCAGATGCTGGAGAGAGCGAGGAAAAACGGCGCGATGGGGCGGCGCGAGTTCGATGTGGTGGTGGTCGGGGCCGGGTTCGCCGGGATGTACATGCTGCATCGGCTGCGCGGCATGGGGCTCGCGGTGCGGGTGCTCGAGGCCGGTGGCGGGGTCGGCGGGACCTGGTACTGGAACCGCTACCCGGGGGCGCGCTGCGACGTCGAGAGCATGGAGTACTCCTACCAGTTCTCGGACGAGCTGCAGCAGGAGTGGGGGTGGAGCGAGCGCTACGCGGCGCAGCCCGAGATCCTGCGCTACGCCAACCACGTCGCCGACCGCTTCGACCTCAGGCGGGACATCCAGCTCGACACGAAGGTCAGCGCGGCGGTCTTCGACGAGGCGGCCGGCTGCTGGCGGATCACGACCGGGGACGGCGCCGAGGTCCGCGCGACCTTCTGCGTCATGGCGACCGGCTGCCTGTCCGCGCCCAACCGGCCGCGGATCGCGGGGCTCGAGCGCTTCCGGGGCCCCACCTACCACACCGGCGACTGGCCGCACGGCGAGGTCGACTTCACGGGCCTCCGGGTCGGCGTGATCGGCACCGGCTCCTCGGCGGTGCAGTCGATCCCGCTGATCGCGCAAGAGGCGCGCCGGCTCGTGGTGTTCCAGCGCACGCCCAACTACGTCGTGCCGGCGCGCAACGCCCCGCTCGACCCCGCGGTCCAGGCGCACATCAAGGCCAACTACCAAGCGCTTCGGGCACAGGCCGGGCAGGGCCGGACCGGCCAGCTCTACCCCATCAACCCGCTGCCGGCGGCCGCGGCGAGCCCGGCCGAGCGCGAGCGCGAGTACCAGGCGCGCTGGGACAAGGGCGGGCTCGGCTTCATCGGCGCGTTCGCCGACCTGCTGTTCGACCGCGAGGCCAACGACACCGCGGCCGAGTTCATCCGCGCCAGGATCCGGGCCGTGGTGCGCGACCCGGCGGTGGCCGCCGCGCTCTCGCCCGCAAGCGTCGTCGGCTGCAAGCGCCTGTGCATCGACACCGGCTACTACGAGACCTTCAACCGCGCGAACGTCACCCTGGTCGACCTCCGCCGCGCGCCGCTCGAGGAGATCACCGGGCAGGGCGTCCGGGCCGGCGGCAGGCACTACCCGCTCGACGCGCTGGTGCTGGCGACCGGCTTCGACGCGATGACCGGCGCGCTGCTGCGGATCGACATCCGCGGCGCCGGCGGCCGGACGCTGAAGGAGGCCTGGGCGGAGGGTCCCCGGACCTACCTCGGCCTCGCGGTCGCGGGCTTTCCCAACCTGTTCACGATCACCGGGCCGGGCAGCCCCTCGGTGCTCAGCAACATGCTGCCCTCGATCGAGCAGCACGTCGACTGGATCGCGGAGTGCATCGGCCATCTGCGCGCGCAGGGCCTCGGCCGGATCGAGGCGACCGGCGCGGCCGAGGACGCCTGGGTCGCCCACGTCAACGAGGTCGCCGGCGCCACGCTGTTCCCGTCCTGCAACTCGTGGTATCTCGGCGCCAACGTCCCCGGCAAGCCGCGCGTCTTCATGCCCTACCTCGGCTTCCCGGCCTACGTGCAGAAGTGCGCCGAGGTCGCGGCGCGGGGCTACGAGGGGTTCGCGCTCGGCGCAGGCTGAGCCGGCGGGGAAGGGGAGGAGGCGAGGAAATGAGCAGCGGGATCCTGGCGCAGCTCGCGGCGGCGCTCGGCACGGGCGCCGTGCGGGTGGTCGACCTCAGCCAGACCCTCCGGCCCGAGACCCCGGTGATCCAGCTGCCGCCGGAGTTCGCGCCCTCCAGCCCGTTCCGGATCGAGGAGATCTCGCGCTACGACGCGCGCGGCCCGGCCTGGTACTGGAACAACATCAGCTGCGGCGAGCACACCGGGACCCACTTCGACGCCCCGGCGCACTGGGTGACCGGCAAGGACCACGCCGACGGCTTCACCGACACGATCGCGGTGCAGCGCTTCGTGGCGCCGGCCTGCGTGGTCGACTGCTCCAGAGACGCCGCGGCGGACGAGCGCTTCGTGATGGAGCCCGCCCAGATCCAGGCGTTCGAGGCGGCGCACGGGCGGATCCCGGCCGGCGCCTGGGTGCTGATGCGGACCGACTGGTCGAAGCGCAGCGATCCGGCGGCGTTCCTCAACCTCAAGGACGACGGCCCGCACACCCCGGGGCCGAGCGCCGCGGCGGTGCGTTTCCTGGTCGAGGAGCGCGACGTCAACGGCTTCGGGGTCGAGGCGGTCGGCACCGACCACGGCCAGGCGTTCGGCTTCGAGCCGGCCTTCCCGGCGCACCACCTGATGCACGGCGCCGGCCGCTTCGGCCTCGCCTCGCTCTGCAACCTGGACCGGCTGCCGCCGACCGGCGCGATCCTGATCACCGCCCCGCTCAAGATCGAGCGCGGCTCCGGCAGCCCGCTCCGCGTCCTGGCGCTGGTCCCGACCTGAGCCGCCGTTGAGCGCTCCGGCCGGGCCAGGGCGTCGCCAGGGCCTCCGCCAGGGGAAGCGTCGCCCGTCTGCGCAACGACATGCCTCCCTCTTCGCTGCTTGCGTTTCTTGATCGTGACGAGCCATCTCCTCTCACGCGACGCGCTACGTCCGACGCTCGCCGGCTTCGGCAGCTCCGCTGGACACCTGCACAACCCAGAATTAACATCCCGCCCGATCGCGGAGCCGTGGCATAGCGGGCGTCCAGGCGGGCCACAATGTCCTTTCTCGGCAAGCCATTTCAGCACGACCTGTTCGTCAGCTACAGCCACGGCGCCTTCGCCGACGACCACGATTCGGAGCTGAAGCTCTGGTCGCAGAAGTTCGCCCTGGATCTGCGCAGCGAGCTGCGCGGCTACGACGGCTTCCAAGAAGTCTCGGTTTTCCTCGACGAAAGCAACCGCTCGGACGAGAACGTCGACCGAACCGAGCAGCTGACCCCGCTCCTGCAGGAGCGGGTCGCCGGCTCGGCGCTCCTCGTGATCCTGATGACCCCGCAAT
>DASUSF010000326.1:0-8984 GCA_036375275.1 Geminicoccaceae bacterium
CGCGGGCGGCTCAGCCGCGCGCTTTCTGGTAGAGCTTGTTCGCGATCTCGAAGATCTCTTCCGGCGCGTACTCCGGCGTGAACGCTTCCGAGATGCCCTCGTAGTCGTTCATGTTGCCGCCGGACGGCGGGCCGTCGACCACTTCCAGTGGCCCCGAGCCGTCGAAGTGCTGGCCGTTCCAGATCGCCGCGACCTCCTTGTAGTCGTCCGGGCTGAAGCGGTAGAGGCGGCGGTGCCAGCCCTCCTCCATGAACTTCCTGCTCTCCGGCAGCTGGATGTCCTCGACCTTCGGGATCGGCAGCATCTTCTTCATCTGTACGCCGGTCAGCGTCTCGAGGGCGAGCGCGTAGGCGTGGGCGTGGACGCCGCCCCGGGTGAACAGATAGCCGAGCATCTGCCGGGCCGCCGGGTTGTCGGTCATCTGGTAGACGCGGAGCTTGTGGGTCCGGGCGCCGTTCTCGAGGAAGAAGTTGTGCAGGAGGTCGAGCACGAGGTTGCCGCTGTTGAACACGTAGGTGCCGTTCCAGGGCGCGCCGCCGGAGTCGAACGGGCCGGCGCCGTGCGGGAAGGCGATGTGGTGCGCGAAGTTGGGAAACGTGTTCAGCAGGTCGGCGAAGCTGGCGTCGCCATTGGTCATGTCGCCCTTGGGGTTCGCCCCGTTCAGGCAGCCGTTGACCGTCGCCGCGATCAGCTCGACGTGGCCGAGCTCTTCGGTGCCGATGTTCGCGATCAGCGAGTAGTACGGCCGGAGCTTCTCCTTGTTGCGGAAGTTGTACGACTGGAACATGTAGTTCATGAGCGTCGACATCTCGCCGAACCGGCCGCCCATCAGCTCCTGGACCGCGGCCGCGGCCCGCGGGTCCGGGTCCTTGGGCACCGGCATCTCGACCTGGAGCTTGTCGATCCTGAGAAACATGTGGCTCTCCCCCATGATTTGCGGTTGTCCGGTCGGCAAGCTACGCGCGCGGCGGGATGAGCAACAATCCTTTCGGCCCGGCCCCGGCTGCGACCAATCGGACGTTCACCCGACCAACATCCGTGACGCCCGCCCCCGGCCGCGCGCTCACTCCATCCCGAGCAGGCGGTAGATGCGCTGGGTGTACTGGCCGAATGTGGGCGTCGTCTTGACGTCGAGCCGGCGGGGATAGGGGAGGTCGATCGCGAAGTAGTCGGCCATGCGGGCCGGCCCGGCGGTGAGGACCGCGCAGTGCGAGCCGAGGAACACCGCCTCCTGGATCGAGTGGGTGACGAACACGATGGTCTTGTGGCTGTCCGCCCAGATCCCGAGCAGCTCGAGGTTCATCCGCTCCCGGGTCAGCGCGTCCAGGGCGCCGAACGGCTCGTCCATCAGGATCAGCTTCGGGTCGTGGATCAGCGCGCGGGCGATCGCGGCCCGCTGCTGCATGCCGCCGGAGAGCTCGTAGGGATACTTCTGCTCGAAGCCCTGGAGCCCGACCATGTCGAGGAGCGCCCGGGCGCGTTCCCGCGCCGCCTTCATCGGCAGCCCCAGGATCTCGGCCGGCAGCAGCACGTTGTCGAGGATCCGGCGCCACTTCAGGAGGAGCGCCTGCTGGAAGACGATGCCGATGTCGCGCCCGGGGTCGAAGTCGCCGCCGCCGATCCGGACCGTGCCGCCGTCGTGGCGGTGCAGGCCGGCGAGGATCCGGAGCACCGTGGTCTTGCCGCAGCCCGACGGCCCGACCAGCGCGACCAGCTCGCCCTCGCCCACGTCCATCGTGACGTCGGACACGGCGAGGAAGTCGTCGCCACGCGTCCGGTACACCTTCCGGACGTTCTCGAGCTGAAGGAAAGCCTCTGACACGGAACGGCGCGCTCGTCCTGGTTGGGCCGGCCCGTCATAGCCGGGCTTGACCGCGCCCGCCAGCCACGGATGCTGACCCGGGCGAGCGGGCCAGGGGAGCGACGCCTGCCAGGGGAGCGACGCCTGAATGATCGGATCCGCCTTGCGCCAGGTCCGCTACTACCTGCCGAGCGCGACCGCGATCGCGCTCCTGATCCTCGCCTGGGACCTCGCCGTCCGCCTGCTCGACGTCAAGGAGTTCATCCTGCCGTCGCCGGGCTCGGCGCTGCTCACCCTGTTCGACGACAACTACCGCTGGGGCCACAACCTCAGGGTGACCCTCTATGCCGTCGGCGGCGGGTTCGTGATCTCGGCCGTGCTCGGCATCGCGCTCGCCGTCGTCGTGGTCTGGAGCGAGACCCTGGAACGGGTCGTCATGCCGATCCTGGTCCTGTTCAACACGCTCCCCAAGGTCGCGCTCGCGCCCCTGTTCGTGATCTGGCTCGGCTACGGCGTCTGGCCGAACATCGTGATCGCGGTCACCGTCGCGTTCTTCCCGGTGGTGATCAACACCGCGGCGGGCCTGGTGGCGGTCGAGCCCGACCTGCTGGAGCTGACCCGGCAGCTCAAGGCGTCGAAGTGGCAGGTGTTCCGGAAGATCCGCTTCCCGAGCGCGCTCCCCTACATCTTCGCCGGCCTCAAGCTGAACGCGACGCTCTCGGTGATCGGCGCGATCGTCGGCGAGTTCGTCGCCTCCGAAGCGGGCCTCGGCAACCTGATCATGGCCGGCGGGGTGACCCTCGACACGCCCTCGATCTTCGCGGCGCTGACCCTGATCGCCTTTCTCGGCCTCGGGCTCTATGCTCTGGTCGTGCTGGCCGAGCGGCTCTCGATGCCGTGGGAGTTTCGCGACACCGACCGCGCCGGCTGACGCCAGGGACCAACGAGAGAGGGAGGCTGACCATGACCATCCGACGGATGGCGCTCGCCTGCGGCGCCGCGCTCGCGCTCGCGGCCGTGGCCGATACGGACCCGGCTGCGGCCGCGGACGAGGTGACCCTGCAGCTGAACTGGTTCCACCTCGCCGACCATTCGCCGTTCTACCTCGCCAAGGAGCGCGGGTACTTCGCCGACGAGGACATCGAGCTGACCGTGGTCAAGGGCAACGGCTCCGCCGATTCGGCGAAGAAGATCGAGCTCCGAAGTGCCGAGGTCGGGATCTCCGACACGCCGACCGTCTTGACCGCGATCAGCAAGGGCGCCGGGCTCGTGATCGTCGGCATGGTCTACGACAAGGCGGCCAACAACGCCTTCTTCTACAAGGACAGCGGGATCGAGACGCCGGAGGACCTGAAGGGCAAGAGCGTCGCGGTGCCGCCGGCCGACTCGCACCGTGTCCTCTGGCCTGCCTTCGCCGCCGCCAACGGCCTCGACGAGGACGCGATCACGATGGTCAACGTCAAGCCCGAGGGCAAGCAGGGGATCGTCGCCGCGCGCAACACCGACGCCGCCTTCGACCTCTACACCAGCTATCCGATCTGGGAGAAGGCCCTCGGCGAGGGCAACGTCGGCAACCTCCTCTGGGCCAACCACGGCGTCGACCTCTACGGCCACAGCTACATCGTCCACCGGGACCTGATCGAGGAGAACCCGGAGCTGGTCGAGCGCTTCCTCCGCGCCACCTACAAGGGCTGGCGGGACGCCAAGGCCGATCCCGAAGCGGCGATCGACGCGATGATGAAGGAGGTCGCCGGCATCGACCGGGAGGCGTACCTCGAGACCATGGACTACGTGCTCGACCTCGTGATCACCGAGCGCTCCGCCGAGCACGGCCTCGGCTGGATCCTCGAGGAGCCGATGCAGAAGACGATCGACCTCACCGCCGCCGGCGGCAAGCTCGACCGCGAACTCGAGGCCTCCGAGGTGTTCACCAACGACTTCAACAGCAGGATCATGCCGGAGGGCTGAGGGCGGGGCGCGGCGGTCGTGGGAGGTCGTCCCCTGGTTCGGGCGACGGGGCGCGCTTCCTGGTTGAACCGGGCCGCCGATCCGCCGATGCTGGGCGGATGATGACCTTTCCCGACGGCCTGACCGGGACGGTAGTGGCCGCTGCGGCGCTCCTCAACGCCCCGGCCGTGGTCCAGGCGCCGGCGGAGGCCGCCAAGGTGGCCGCGCTGGCGCTGGTCGACCGGACCCTGATCGCGGTCATGGACGACGGCTCGATCCGCGCCGAGGAGGCGCTGATCGGCGCCGAGGCGCCGCTCGGCGGCGGACGGAGGCTCCGGATCGACGGTGTGGTCCAGGCCTACGACCGGCTGCCGCGACCGCTCTACGACGTGTCGGTGCGGGCCTCTCCCGACGCCCCGTGGCGGACGCTCTGCCCGCCGGACCGGAGCGGCCGGACCACGGCGATCCCGATCCCCGGACGCTGGGGCGCGGACGGCGGGTTCGAGCTGGTCGCCGCGCCCGGCTTCTCGCTGAGCTGCACGGCGAGCGTGGAAGCGCGTTGCGTCCGCCTCGGCTACGCGCCCTGGCAGCTGGCCCCGGACGGCTCGAGCCTGGAGCCGTATCACCAGGCCTGCGTCCACATGGTCCAGGCAGACTACTGCGGCGACGGGGAGGCCGGGCCGGCGCGTGAGGTCGCCTTCGAGGTGTTCGACCGGGCCGGCATCAATCCGGTCGATGGCGAGGGGGACCCCGCCGGGACGCCGGAAGCGCTCTGGGGACCAGAAGGTGCGGTCTGCGTCGCCCGCGCGCGCCACCCGGGCGTGCCGCTCGACGAGCAGCTCCGCGCCTGCCCCGGGCTCGCCGGCCCGCCGGCGGCGGACTGCTCGGCGGCCGACCTCGACGACTTCCCGGCGGCGCTGCTCGGCAGCCGGTCCTGAGCCCCTCGGACCCGCCTCACTCCATCCGGGCGTCGGAGACGACCATGACCCGCTCGAGGAGAAGGACGAGGCCGTAGAGGGCGATCCCGATCAGGCTGATCAGGATCACCGCCATGAACATCCCGGCGGTGTCGAGCACGCCCTGGACCGAGAGCATGAGGAAGCCGAGGCCTTCGGAGCTGCCGATGAACTCGCCGACGATCGCGCCCGCGACCGCGAACACCACCGCGATCTTCATGCCCGAGAAGATGTAGGGGAGCGCCCCGGGCAGCTGGATCTTGGTGAAGATCTGGAGGCGGGTCGCGCGGAGCGCCCGGACCAGGTCGAGCAGCTCCGGCTCGACCTCCTTCAGCCCCCGCGCCGTGGTGATCAGGATCGGGAAGAAGCAGATCGTGAAGGCGATCACCATGTTCGGGACGATGCCGTAGGACAGCCAGACGATGAACAGCGGCGCCATCGCGACCTTCGGCACCATGTTCAGGGTCACGACCAGCGGCATGACGAAGCGCTGCAGGGCTTCCGACCAGGTGAACAGGATCGCGAGCCCGACGCCCACGACTACCGCGAGCGCGTAGCCGCCGAAGACCTCGAGCGTGGTCACCCAGGTGTGCTTGAGCCACTGGTAGTGCGGCTCGGCGATCGTCCTGAGCGCTTCCAGCGGCGTCGGCATGACGAAGTCCGGCAGATCGCCCAGCACCACCGTGACGTGCCACGCCAGCAGCAGCCCCAGATGCGCCACCGCTGCCGGCCACCACCGCTTCACCACCTGCATCCCCCGCCTCCTCCGGCCCGCCCAGGGCGCCTTGACTGGAGGTGCGACCTCCCGCCTGTCAAGCACGCCCGCGCGTGGCTTCGAGGCGGCGCTCGAGCGGCGGCGGCAGCCAGTCCGGGCGGCGGCCGAGGTCCTGCATCAGGACCTGCGCCGCGTTGTAGCCCGGGAGCCCGGTGACGTTGCCGCCGGGGTGGCAGCACGAGCCGCAGAGGTAGAGGCCGGGGAGCGGCGTCCGGTACTGCCCGGCACCCGGGAACGGCCGCCCGTCGCCGACCTGTCCGCCCGCGAAGGCACCCACCAGGAGATCGCCGCCGCGCATGTTCGGAAAGGCGCGCTCGGTGTCGAGCGGGCTGCGCACCATGCTCGCGAGCACCGCCCGCTCGAGGTTCGGGGCATGGCTCCGCCAGAGGTCGAGCATGGCGCGCGCGTGGTCGTCCTTGAGCCGGTCCCAGTTCCGGGCGTCGCCAGCGACCCGGTAGGGCAGCTTCTCCCACATGAACGCGGTGTGCCTGCCGGGCGGCGCCTGGGAGGGATCGAACAGCGTCGGGCAGGCGCCCCACATCACCGTCGGCGGGATCGTCCCCGCTGCGTGGTGGCGGACGATCTCCTCGAACTGGTCGACGTGGTCGAGCCCCAGGATGACCATGAACGGCGGCGGAGCGGCGGGATCGAGCGCCTGATAGGCGGGCGGCTCGTCGAGCGCCAGATCGAGCGCGAACAGCGGCGCGAGCAGGTTGTAGCGGAACCCCTCCGCCCGCTCGCGGATGGCGTGCGGCACGTCGCCCGGCGCCAGGAGGTCGAGGAAGGTCTGCTGCGGGTTGAGCGAGCTCGCGATGAAGGACCGGGCGCGGATCACCTCGCCCGAGGTGGTCTCGACCGCGGCCGCGCGCCCGTTCTCGACCACGATCCGCCGCGGCTCCGTCCCGGTCCGCACCCGCCCCCCATGGTCCTCGACGGCGCGGATGAGGGCGTCCGCGAGCGAGCGCGAGCCGCCGACCGCCATCTGCGCTTTCGCCGGGCTCGCGAGCAGCGCCGGGATGTGGTGGCCGAAGCCCTCGAGCCGGAGGTCGACCTCGCGGAGCCCGTTGAAGAACAGCAGCCCCGCCTGGATCGCCGGGTGCTCGAACTCCTGCATGACGAACGTCTGCGGCGAGAGCCGGCTGGTCTCGAGCAGGAGACGACCTTCCGCCGTCCGCCCGAGGGTCTCCCGGCGCCGCTCGGCGGGCAGGGGTGGTGATGTCGCTTCGGGGATCAGGATCCGCTCGACCACCGGCCGGAAGCGGTCGTGCCAGCGGCGGAGTGTCTCGGCGTCGCGCCGGCTGAACGCGGCGAACGATGCGGCGGTGCGCTCCAGGTCGGTCCACCACTCGAGAGCGCGGCCGTCCTTGAGCACCATCACCACGTTGCGCTCGGGCTCGAGGTAGCGGAGCCCGTGCCGCTCGAGCTCGAGGTCCCGGTACCAGGGCAGCGTCGTCACCGCCCGGTGGAAGAAGGCGTGCGTGTTGTGGCGGAAGCCCGGCCGGTCCGCGTGCTCCACGGTGGTGAGCGCGCCGCCCGCCTCGTCGCGGCGCTCGAGCGCCACCACCTCCAGCCCGGCCATGCAGGCGTAGGCCTGGAGGATCAGGCCGTTGTGCCCGGCGCCGAGCACGATGCCGTCGACGGTGGTCGCTTCGCCCATCCGCTGAGCATGCCGGCTCGCGGTCCGGCCGCCAAGCCGCAGCCGCTTTGACGGTCCCGGGGTCCGGGTCTAAGCTCCGCAGCGGCGTCGGGGGGACGCCGCTGAGGTGGGAGGCGGAAGATGCGCGTCGCTGCGCTGAAGCTGGTTGGACTGGGGCTCGTGGTCGGGCTGCTGCCGTCGGGGCCACGGGCGGCGGAGGACGTGACGCTGGTCCTGAACTGGGTGCCGGGCGGCGACCACGCCCCGATCTACTGGGCCAAGGAGCAGGGCAACTACGCCGACGCCGGGGTCGACCTCACCATCGAGCCCGGGCGGGGCTCCGGCGAAGCGGTGCAGAAGGTCGGCGCGGGCGCGGTCGAGTTCGGCATCGCCGACATGGCGACCGCGCTCCAGGGCCGCGGCCAGGGGGCGGACGTGGTCGGCGTGATGTCGATCTACGCCAACAACCCCTACGGCATCTACTGGAAGAAGAGCAGCGGCATCGAGGACGTCCAGGACCTCGCCGGCAGGAAGATCGGCAACCCGCCGTTCGACGCCGCCCGCCAGATGTGGCCGGCGATCGCCGACGCGACCGGCCTCGAGGGCGAGGTCGAGTGGGTCAACATCAAGCCGGACGCGAAGATCCAGTCGCTGCAGGCGGGCGTGATCGACGCGACGACCTCGTTCTACAACCTCCACTACATCTTCGAGCAGGTGTTCGGCGACGACATGGGCTTCGTCGCGCTGCGCGACATCGGCTTCAATCCCTACGGCAACTCGATCATCGTCAACGGATCGTTCCTGGCCGAGAACCCCGAGGTCGTCGACGCCTTCGTCAAGACCACCCAGCAGGCCTACGCGACCTGCCTCGAGGACCCCAAGCCCTGCAACGAGGCGCTCGCCGCGGCGGCGAGCCAGAAGCTCGAGGACGTCCAGGCCAACTGGGACCTGGTGGTCGAGCTGATGGATCACCCGGTGAACCGGGAGGAGGCGCTCGGGTGGTTCGACCCGGCCCGGATGGAGCAGGACCTGAAGTGGGTCGCCGCGAGCTTCGACATCGAGAGCTACGACGTCGGGGACGCCTACACCAACGCCCACCTCGACAAGTCCGTGAAGATGACCGGCGGCGCCGGCGGCTGACCCGCGGGGACGTCATCGAGGACGATGCAGAGCATGCTGAGCCCGGAATCCGCCATACCCGGGCTGGACCCGCGCACCCGGGGGAGGCGGGGTTCCGAGCTTCCCGTGTGCACAGCCTGGGCTGCCGGACGGAGCCCGCGGCGCTCAGGGCGATGGTCGCGCGGTCCAGTTCGCGGCCGCCCCCATTGCGGGCATCCGGTCAGTAGTCGAGGGCACGGACCTGCGGTTCACCTTTCGGCAACCTTTTCCCGGCATCCTGATGGTGGTCCATGAGATCCTGGGAGTCTGCGCGCGCCTCGGGCTTCGGCGGGCGGATGGATTCCCATCGTAGCCTGCGGATTGATCCGAGGCTGCCGGAGGAGGATGAAGGAATCGTTAGCGGATCAGAGACCATCCGGGGGAGGTGATCCGCGCTGGCACCGGAGCCGAGACGTGCCGTCGCGATTTCGCTTCCGGTCGCCGGGCCCGTACCGATCCTTTGCCGGTCGGGCCGAACCGCGGGAGGCGCAGGAATGACGACGAGCCACGACCATCGCGCGCACGACCACGACCACACTGAGCCGCCGTCCGACGTGGCGCTCCGGGTGAAGGCGCTGGAATCGCTCCTGGTCGAGAAGGGGCTGGTCGATCCGGCCGCCCTCGATGCGCTGATCGAGACCTACGAGCACCGGGTCGGGCCGCACAACGGGGCGACGGTGGTGGCACGGGCCTGGAGTGACCCGGACTTCA
>DASUSF010000327.1:0-3636 GCA_036375275.1 Geminicoccaceae bacterium
GCAGCCCACTTCGCGCGACCGGGCGCCGGCGTCCGGGTTGCCGGGTTCCTCTTGCTAGGATAATATTCCGCAAACGCGGTCGGCCGGATGCGAGGAGGGGCTGCGTGGCTGCCCATATACCAAACGAACCCGAGAAAGGAGCCGATTTCAAGGGCTTGGCTTTTGGGGGCGCCCGGTTCCGGCGCCGCGCCCCGTGAGCGCGGCGGCCTCCCCGCTCCCCCTCGGGGAGAAGGGACGCGGTGAGGGGGGTGAGTTCAGATCTGGGTCTCGAGCCCTTCGTCCTGCATCTTCCGGATCGCCTTGATCAGCGCGAGCTCGCCGAGCTTCTGGCCCCACATCCCGCCCATGCGCATCGCCTGCTCGGCGACCACCGGCTGGGCGTCGATCAGCTTCCGGCCGAGCGGCGAGCGGTAGAAGTCGGCGAGCGCCTCGAGGTCCTCGAGCGCGAAGTTCCGGGTGTAGACCGGGATCAGGGAATCGATGAACTGTTCCTGATGCTGCGTGAAGGTCGCCAGGAACTCGGTCTCGAGGATCTCCTGGATCAGGGCGCCGTGTCCCGGATTGGCGCGCTCGAACGCCGGCGCCATCTCGGCCACGAGACGCGCCGCGATCCGCTCGAGGGTCTGGCCGGCCTGGGTGAGCTCGATGATCTCCCGCGCCGTGGCGATCGCCACCGGGTCGACCGGGCGCTCGGTCGCGCCGCGCTCGGCTGGACCTGGCACTGCCGCTGCGGACGGTCCGGCCGAGGGCTTGGCCGCCGGTTGGCCGTCGCGATCGGCGGCCCAGGCAGCGAGCGGGACGAGGGTCAGCAGGATTGCGAGCATGCGGCGCATCGGGCGAGCCTCCGGTTCGACGGTCCGGCCGCCGCGGATCTCGCGCGGCCGCAGGGCTTGGACGCAGATAGCCCGGATGGCCGCGCTCGACCACCCTCGGGCTGCCACGGGCCGTCGGGCGAGGGCGTCCGTGGAGCCGAGGCGCGGCCCCGTGATATCGCGTCATAGTTGATTTTCGCGGCCACTCCGCTATCACCTCCAGTCATGGCGATGCGACTGGCCCCGGCTCCGGATCCTCTCGTCGACGCTCTGCAGCGGGCCGGGCTCGAGCTGCGCGAGGACCGCGCCGGCCAAGCCGCCGAGTTCCTGGTGTCCGGCAATACCTTCGCCCACCGCGACGTGCTGCGGCGCGCGGGCGGACGCTGGAGCAAGCGTCGCCAGGCGTGGGTGTTCACGGAGCGGACGCCGGTCGAGCTGCTGGCGGTGAGCCTCCCGGAAGCTCCGCCGGAGGCCGGCTCGGGGCTGCACGACGCGCCGCTCCCCTACGACGCCAGGCCGGAGACGTTCAACCAGAAGAAGAAATCGACGCAGAACGCGGGCCACCGCAACCGGCTCCGGCGGCGCTTCGCCGAGGCGGGTGCCGCGAGCCTGCCGGACTACGAGCTCCTCGAGCTGCTGCTGTTCTTCTCGATCGACGTCAAGGACACCAAGCCGCTCGCTAAGGAGCTGCTCGCCCGCTTCGGCAACCTCGGCGCCGTGTTCAAGGCCGAGCCGGGCCAGCTCGCCGAGTTCCAGGACCTCGAGCGGCGCGACCCGGAGATCGACCGCTACCTCGACTACCGCCAGAGCGAGGACTACGAGCGCGACCAGGGCGCCGGTCCGGAGGCGCTGTCCGAGGCGGGCCTCCGGTTCCGCGCGATCGAGGCCGACCCGGCGCGGAAGGACGACTGGCACTGGGAGAAGATCCGGCTCTGGCGGCGGCGCGAGACCCAGATCCTGTTCCGGGTCATCCAGGAGCTGATGGAGCGGGTGCTGCGCGAGGAGATCCGCGGCCGGCCCGTGATCGGCTCCTGGACCGCGCTGATCGAGTACCTCAAGGTGGCGCTCGCCCACGAGCCGATCGAGCAGTTCCGGGTCCTGTTCCTCGACCGGAAGAACATCCTGATCCGGGACGAGGTGCAGCAGCGCGGCACCGTCGACCACACGCCGCTCTATCCGCGCGAGCTCGCGCGCCGCGCGCTCGAGCTGCAGGCGTCCGCGATCATCATGGTCCACAACCACCCGAGCGGCGATCCGACACCGTCCCGCGCCGACATCGACATGACCAAGCAGGTGGTCGCCGCACTCGAGGCGGTCGGGATCACCGTCCACGACCACGTCATCGTCGGCAAGAACCGCCACACCAGCTTCAAGAGCCAGCGCCTCATCTGACGGCTCTGGGCCGGGCACGGCCCGGCCCCTGGCCGCTGGCCATCGGGCGCGGCCTCCTCTACCGGTTGCGGGCGCACCATCTTCGGACCGTCGCGATGCAGCCGCTCACCCTCCGCCTGCGAGCCGACCTCACCCTCGCCGCCTTCGAGGAGGTGGCCTGGCACCGCCGGCCGGTCGCCCTGGACGACGAGGCCCTCGCCGCGATGGCAGGGGCGCGCTCGGCCTTCCTCGACCTGATCGAGCACGAGCCGGAGGTGGTGGTCTACGGCGTCACCTCCGGGTACGGCTTCCGCGCGAAGTACCGCTTCACGGCCGAGGAGCGGGCCGCGCATGCGCGGCTGCGTAGCCACGCGACCGCCACCGCGTTCGGCGCGCCCCTGCCGGAGCGGGTGGCGCGCGGGATCGTGCTCGCGCGGCTCGCCAACTTCCTCGAGGGTCACAGCGCGGTGTCGCCCCGGGTCGCGCTGGCGGTCGCGGCCATGCTGGACGGCCGCGCGCTGCCCGAGGTGCCGGCGGAAGGGGTCGGGTCGCCCGGGGAGATCCAGCCCCTCGCCCACCTGCTCGGACCGGTGGTGGACGCGGTCGATCTCGGCGAGAAGGACCTCCTCTCGCTGCTGAACGGCAGCCCCTGCGCGAGCGCCCTGATCGCCGACGCCGCGCTGGCGGCGCGCCGCCGGGTGGCGATCGCGACCGCGGTCCTGGCGCTCGCCGCGGAAGCGCTGAGGGCACCCCTCGACGCGTACGATCCGGCGCTCGACGACCTGTTCGAGGACCCGGACGAGGCGGCCGCGCTCCAGGACCTTCGCCGGCTGCTCGCCGGCGGCGGAGCCGAGCGCCGGCCATACCAGGCACCGGTCAGCTTCCGGATCGTCCCCCGAGTCCTGGGCCAGGCGCGGCGCGCGGTCGCCGGCGCGGCGGAGGCGGCCCGGATCTCGCTCCGCGCCGTGTCCGACAACCCGATCTACCTGATGCCGGACCCCGGCCATCCGCGCGGGCGCGTCCTGTCCAACGGCGGCTTTCACAACGCCCGCGCCGCGCCCGCCATGGACGCCCTCGGCGGCGCCTTCGCCGACCTCGCGCTGCTCGCCGACCGCCAGGTGACCAAGCTGCTCGACGGCAACGTCTCGGGCCTGCCCAACCAGCTGATCACCGGCGACGGCCGCGCTCTCGACGGGACCTTTCTCGGCTGCCTCGGCATGACCGCGCTGGCGTGGGCCGAGCAGGCCCGCCATGCCGCGCGACTGACCCTCCTGCCCGGCAGCGAGGGCGGCGGCTTCGGCCAGAACGACGTCGCTGCCGTGGCCTTCCCGGCGTGGCGGCAGCAGGCCGAGGCGGGACGCTGCCTCGGGGCCGGCCTCGCCTGCCTCGCGGTGGTCGCGAGCCAGGCCTTCTTCATCACCGGGCGCGAGGCGCCGCCCGGGCTCGCCCCCCT
>DASUSF010000328.1:0-7308 GCA_036375275.1 Geminicoccaceae bacterium
TTCTGCAGCGCCGACAGGCGCCGGATCTGCACGGTCATGGGGTCGTTCTGGCCCGCGGCGAAGCCGTTCATGGACTCGACGCCCTGCAACGGGCCGCCGGCGCCAGTCTCGTCCGGCGCGGCCCGCGCGACCAGCAGCTCGAGGTCGATGCCGGTGCCGATGAACAGCTCCTGGAGCGAGGCGACGTTGCCCGCCACCCAGTCCTTGAACCAGAGCTGCGCGACCGTCCGGTCCTGATCGACGTTGGCGATCTGGGATTCGAGCCGCGCGACCTGCCAGCGCAGCGCCTGCTCGGAGCGGCGGACCGAGTCGCGCTGGCGGGTGAGGTCGCCGACCCGCTCCTCGAGGTCCTGCACCGCCAGCGCCAGAGCGAAGCGTTGCTCGAGCGCGCCCCTGAGCCGGCTGCTGGTCGCCTTGAACCCCTGCTCGATCTCGCCGAGCATCTGCCGCGCCCGATCGCGCTGCAGGGTCACCGCGGCGAGCTGGCGCTCGCGCGAGTCGAGCTGCCCCTGGAGGGCCGTCTGGATGCGCTCCAGCTCCTCGATCGCGTCGCGGTGGCCCCGGGTGGTGCCCTCGAGCTCGCCGATCTGCCGGACCAGCGCCGTGGTCGAGGCCTGCGCCTCGGCCAGCACCTGGTCGTACGAGCGCTCGAGCTCGCTGATGTAGTCGGCGTGGTCGGTCAGCAGGCTCCGGCTGCCGACGTAGCTCACGGTCGCGACGGTGAGCCACGCCGACACCACGAACAGCAGCAGCGCGAGGACGATCTGCACCCGGCGCGACAGGACCAGAACCGGGGCGGGACGGCGGGCGGCGGGACGATTCGGGGTGCCGTCGCTGCGGTCGTCGCCTACCGTAGCCATCGATTCACCCTGTTCATGTCTCGTTTCCTCACCCGACAGAGGCTTGAAGACTTTGTTGCCCGCGTTCTCGCGGGGGCCGGTTCAACCGGTCGCTTCAGGATGGTCAACCGCGGCCATTATGGAAAGGTTCAGGTTTGGCCGCAAGACCACCGCATAGTGTTGTTGAGTTGCATCATTCAGACTCCAAAGTTCGCACCGATCCGTTTACCCGATTGACCGAACAGATGCAGATGGGTCGGCGCGAAGGTCAGCGGCAGGCGCTCGCCGATCCGGACCTGCGTGGTGCCCGGTAGCCGGACGGTGAGACCGGTGCCGTCGTCGCGGAGGCTGCCGTGGATCACCGTATCGGCGCCCAGGATCTCGGCCAGCTGGACCTCGAGCACGAGCCGGGCTTCGGACTCCGGCGCCGGCTCCAGGTGCTCCGGGCGGAGCCCGATGGTGACTTGGCGCCGATCATGGCCCGGCAGCGCCGCGGGCAGGTCGACACGCGCGCGCCCGAGGCGGAGCGCGGCGCCATCGTCGATCACCGTCCCCTCCAGGAAGTTCATCGCGGGCGAGCCGATGAAGCCGCCGACGAAGGTGCTGGCCGGGCGTTCGTAGATCTCGATCGGCGTCCCGATCTGTTCGATCCGGCCCTCGTTCATGACCATCAGCCGGTCGCCGAGCGTCATCGCCTCGGTCTGGTCGTGGGTGACGTAGATCCCGGTGGTGCCGAGCCGCTGCTGCAGCTGCTTGATCTCGATCCGCATCTGCACGCGGAGCTTGGCGTCGAGGTTCGAGAGCGGCTCGTCGAACAGGAAGACCGCGGGCTCGCGCACGATCGCCCGGCCCATCGCGACCCGCTGGCGCTGGCCGCCGGAGAGCTGCCGGGGCTTGCGCCCGAGGTACTCGCCGAGGCCGAGGATGCGCGAGGCGTCCCGGACCCGCCGCTCGATCTCGTCCTTCGGCGTCCGCCGGTTGCGGAGCCCGTAGGCCATGTTGTCGTAGACGCTCATGTGCGGGTAGAGCGCGTAGTTCTGGAACACCATGGCGATGTCCCGGTCCTTGGGCTCGAGCCGGTTGACCACCCGCTCGCCGATCCGGATCTCGCCGCCGGTGATCTCCTCGAGCCCGGCGATCATCCGGAGCACGGTCGACTTGCCGCAGCCGGACGGGCCGAGGACGACCCGCATCTCGCCGTCGTCGATCCGGGTCGTGACCCCCTTGATGACCTCGGTCGGGCCGAACGACTTGCGCACCGCGTCGAGCTGCACCCCGGCCATGCTACTTCTCGGTCTCCACGAGGCCCTTGACGAACCAGCGCTGCATCAGCAGCACGACCGCGACCGGCGGCAGCATGGCGAGGATGGTGACCGCCATGACCAGGTGCCACTGCGGCTGGGCGTCGGCCACCTCGACCATCCGCTTGATCCCCATGACCACGGTGTACATCGAGTCGTCGGTGGTGATGATCAGCGGCCAGAGGTACTGGTTCCAGCCGTAGATGAAGAGGATCACGGACAGCGCCGCGATGTTGGTCCGGGACAACGGCAGGAGGATGTCCCGGAAGAACTTGATCGGGCCGGCGCCGTCGATCCGCGCCGCCTCGGTCAGCTCGTCCGGCACGGTCAGGAAGAACTGCCGGAACAGGAAGGTCGCGGTCGCCGATGCGATCAGCGGCACGATCAGCCCCTGGTAGCTGTTCAGCATCCCGAGGTCCGAGACGACCTCGTAGGTCGGCAGGATCCGGACCTCGACCGGCAGCATCAGCGTGATGAAGATGGTCCAGAAGCAGAGCATCCGGAACGGGAACCGGAAGTAGACGATGGCGAAGGCGGAGAGGAGCGAGATCGCGATCTTGCCGACGGTGATCCCGAGCGCCATGACCAGGGAATTGAACATCATGGTCGCGACCGGCTCGGCGCCCGAGGCCTTGATGCCGGAGCCGAGGACCGTCGCGTAGTTCTCGAGGAACTGGTCGCCCGGCCAGAACGGGATCGGCGCCCGGTACATCGCCGTGCCGGGGTGGGTCGAGGCGACGAAGGTGATCCAGATCGGCAGCACGACCATGGCGACGCCCATGATCAGCACCGCATGAGCGACGAAGGTGAGGGCGGGGCGACGCTCGATCATGACCGCTCGGGCTGCCTCCTGACCGCCCCGGGGTGCCGAAGGCGCCGACCCCGGAGAGTCTCCTTCCATGTCTATGGCAGGCGGGCGGCGCCCTGTCGACAGAACGGGTCCTGCCGGATGCGGGGGAAGGTCCAACCGACCGAAACATTACCGGCGGTGACGTGACATCCTCCGGAAACGCGAGCGGTCCAGATTGGGCTTCCAGTCCCTCCACGACGCGAGGTGAACGTATGTCTCCCGCGCTCGCGAGCGCGCTTCAGGAAGCGCTCGATGCCGCCGTCCATGGCGATCCGCCGGTGACCGGCGGCGTCATGCAGATCGAGACGCCGGACTTTCACTGGGCCGGCGCCGCCGGCATGGCCGACCCGGACCTCGGCGATCCGCTGCGCCCGGATGACCAGTTCCAGGCGGCGAGCATCACCAAGATGATCACCGCGGCCGCCCTGATGATGCTGGTCGAGGACGGCCGGCTCGGCCTCGACCAGGGGATCGGCCGTCATCTCCCGGGGAGCGTCCTCGACGGCCTGCACGAGGGCCGCCACGTCGCCTCGATCAGCCCGCGCCAGCTGCTGAGCCACACCAGCGGCGTGGCGGACTATTTTGGCGACGGCCTTGCGGACGCGGGCGGGCGCCTGCCGTTCGTCGGCCTGATGCTCGAGGAGCCGGACCGGCTCTGGGGGCCGCTCGACCTGCTCGACTGGACCCGGCGGAACCTCCGTCCGCACGTCGCGCCGGGCCAAGGCTGGCACTATGCCGACACCGGCTACGTGCTGGCCGGCCTGCTGATCGAGCGCCTCGCCGGCATGCCGCTGCACGAGGTCTTCAGGGAGCGGATGTTCGCGCCGCTCGGCATGGCGCACACCTACATGCTGCACCGCGAGCCGGCGCGCCCCGTAGCACCCGGGCGGGCGGTCGCGCGCGCCTCCGTCGGCGAGGTCGCATACGGGACCTCGAGGAGCGTCTCCGCCGACTGGGGCGGCGGCGGGCTGGTCACCACCGCCGGCGATCTCAGCCGCTTCCTTCGCGCCTTCGTCGCCGGCGCGATCTTCCGGCGCGCCGCCACGCGGACCGAGATGCTACGCTGGATTCCGACCGGCGAGCGCGGGGTCCAATACGGGCTCGGGGTGCGCCGCTTCGTGCTCGACCAGCTCGGCCTTCCCGGGATGGGCGAGCTCTGGGGCCACACGGGCTTCCTCAAGTCCTTCATGCTGTACTGGCCGGCGCGCGATCTGACCCTCTGCGGCACCCTCAACCAGTCCGCGGCCGCCGGTGCGTTCTCCCGGCTGCGTCCCGCCCCGGCCCTGGTGCCGGCGACGCTCGTGGTCCTCGACCGGCACCTCGGCGGACACTCGGGCGGGCGGGCGGCGTGATGTCGCCCGGCTGGTTCAGCTGTACTGGACGCGGCGCTCGACGTAGCGGAACTGGACCACGGTGAGCGCGATCACGATCAGCATCAGGACCACCGACTGGGCCGAGCTGCCGCCGAGGTCCAGGCCCTCGAAGCCGTCCCGGTAGACCTTGTAGACCAGGATCTCGGTCGCCCGCGCCGGGCCGCCCGAGGTCACGGCGTGGATGATCGCGAAGGTCTCGAAGAAGGCGTAGACCACGTTGACCACGATCAGGAAGAAGGTGGTCGGCGAGAGCAGCGGGAAGATGATCGTCCAGAAGCGCTTGCCCGGGCCGGCGCCGTCGATCGCCGCGGCCTCGATCAGCGACTTCGGGATCGACTGCATCCCGGCGAGGAAGAAGAGGAAGTTGTAGCTCACCTGCTTCCAGGCCGCGGCGATGACCACGAGGATCATGGCGTGGGTGCCGTCCAGGAAGTGGTTCCAGTCGACCCCGACGCCGTCGAGCAGCCAGGCGAGGATGCCGATCGTCGGGTTGAACATGAACGCCCAGAGCACCCCCGCGACCGCCGGCGCCACGGCGTAGGGCCAGATCACGAGGGTCTTGTAGCCGGTCGCCCCCTTGATCACCCAGTCCGCCATGGCCGCGAGCAGCAGCGCCACCGACAGCGAGAGGAGCGTGACCGAGACGCTGAACACCAGGGTCACCCGGAACGAGTGCAGGTAGCCCGGGTCGTTGAACAGCGTCTCGAAGTTCCGCAGCCCGACGAAGCGGAACGAGAGGCCGAACGCGTCCTCGACGTAGAGCGACTGCAGGAGCGCCTGGGACGCCGGCCAGATGAAGAAGACCAGCGTGATGGCGAGCTGCGGCGCCACCAGGAGATACGGCAGCCAGAGGTTCCTGAAGATGACCCGCTTCTGGCCGACGGCCGCGGCCGGGGCGACCGCGGCGGCGCGGCGCCTCGCGAAGAGGACGGCGAGGCGGCCCCGGGTGCCGTCCAGCTCCGGCGCCGCCTCCTCCCTCGGAAGGGCGCGGCTCACCCGCGCCGCTCCGCCCGCCCTACTGGGTCTGCTGCTCGAAGCGGCGGAGCAGGTCGTTGCCGCGGGCGACCGCGTCGTCGAGGGCGCTCTGGGCGTCCTTCTGCCCGGACCAGACCGCCTCCAGCTCCTCGTTGATGATGTCCCGGATCTGGACGAAGTTGCCGAACCGGAGACCCTTCGAGTTCTCGGTCGGCTCGTTCAGCGTGATCTGCTTGATCGCGGTCTCGGTGCCGGGGTTCGCCTCATAGAAGCCCTGCTCCTTGGTCAGCTCGTAGGCCGCTTCCGTGATCGGCAGGTAGCCCGTGAACTGGTGCCAGTCGGCCTGGACCTCGGGCGAGCCGAGGTAGTCGAAGAACGCCGCGACGCCCTCGTACTCCTCCTCCTCGTGCCCCTGCAGCACCCAGAGCGTGGCGCCGCCGATGATCGAGTTCTGCGGCGCGCCTTCGATGTCGTCGTAGTACGGCAGCATCCCGATGCCGAACTCGAAGCCCTGGACGTTCTCCTTGATCCCGGCGTAGGCGGCCGAGGAGGCGAAGAACATGGCGCACTCGCCGGAGTAGAACTTCGGATCGGCGTCGCCGCGGCGCCCGCCGTAGTCGAAGATCTTGGACTTCTGCCATTCCGCCATGTTGGCGATGTGCCGGGGGGTGATGCCGTTCTGATTGAACACGAGCTCGGCGTCGACGCCCTCGAAGCCGTTCGACTGGGTGCCGAGCGGCTTGTCGTGCCAGGCGCTCATGTTCTCGACCTGGACCCAGGACTGCCATTGCGTCGAGAACCCGCACGGATAGCCCGCCTCCTGGGTCTTCTTCGCGACCTCGACGAGCTCGTTCCAGGTTTCGGGCGGGCTCTCCGGATCGAGCCCGGCCGCCTCGAACGCCGCCTTGTTGTAGTACAGCACCGGGGTCGAGCTGTTGAACGGCATCGAGAGCATCTCGCCGTCCGGCGTCGTGTAGTAGCCGACCACCGCCTCGAGGAACCCGTCGGGGTTCCAGCTCGTGCCGTACTGCTCCATCAGCTCGTGGACCGGGTAGATGGCACCCGCGGCAGCCATCATGGTGGCGGTGCCGACCTCGAACACCTGGACGATGTGCGGCTGCTCGCCGGCCCGGAAGGCCGCGACCGCGGCGGTCATGGTCTCGGTGTAGTTGCCCTTGTAGGTCGGCACGACCTGGTAGGTGTCCTGGGTCGCGTTGAAGCCCTCGGCGATCTCGTTGATCTTCTCGCCGAGCGCGCCGCCCATGGCGTGCCACCACTGGATCTGGGTCTGGGCGCCGGCGGTCCCGGACCCGGCGAGCAGCGCGAGGCCGGTGGCGGCGGACAGCAGCAGTCGTTGGCGTCGCATGCGGTGCCTCTCTGATTCTTGCGGGCGATGGCGCCTGCTGCGCCGCCGCGCCGGCTTCTCTGCTTCGTCCCGATGACACGGCGATGACAGCCGCCCGGACCCCGGCTGTCAACGATAACCCCGCCACGGGCGGCAGGCGTCCGCCCGCCGGGGAGCCCGGCGCGCCTCCCTTGCGCTTCCGGGCGGCTGCCCCGTCGCGGTGCCGGCGGCAGGACTCGAACCCGCAACCTCCCGCTTACAAGGCGGATGCTCTACCAGTTGAGCTACGCCGGCATGCCAGGGCGACTACGAGCGGCTTTAGACGTCCTGGACCGTCCCGGCAAGCCCGGGGAACCCCTGCTCGGGCCGCCTGCGGGGCGCGGTTTCCTCACGACCGGGAGCCGCCACCGGTCGGCTCCGGTCCCGAGGGGCGGTGGGGGTGCCGCGGCCTTGACGCCGTTCAGCCGTCGTGAGGAAACTGTGCCCTCGGCCCGTCAGACGCCGACAATCATCGAGAGGCGGACATACCGCATGCCCGGCGCGACGAGACGCCTCTCCCTCCGTCTCCGGCCCGTTCTCCGGTCTCTCGCGCCGCTCCCGGTCGCGATCCTGCTCGCCTCCGGGG